>CAMATV010000299.1 GCA_945861235.1 Opitutus sp. GAS368 | reverse complement strand
GACCACACGACGGTGTTGGCGCCGACGGACGTCTCGGTGTCGATGCTGTTGGTCTGCTTGAGAAACCAGACGCGCATCTTGAAACGGAAATCGGTGCTCGTGAGGGCGCCGACGGGGCAGATGTCGACGGTGTTGAGCGAATAGTTATTCGCGAGCTGCTTGCCGGGGAAGCACGTGAGCGTCGAATAGCTCCCGCGGTCGACGAAGCCGAGGACGTCGTCCTTCGCAATTTCCTTGGAGAACCGAATGCAGCGCGAGCAGAGGATGCAGCGCTCGTCGTCGAGGGTGACGCGCGGCCCGAGCTGGGTGCGCTTCGGTTTCACATTTTTCTGTTCGACAAAACGCGAGTAGCCGCGGCCGTAGCCGGTGGATTGTTCCTGGAGTTTGCACTCGCCGGCCTGGTCGCAGATCGGGCAATCGAGCGGGTGATTGATGAGGAGAAACTCCATCACGCCCTCGCGGGCGTCCTTGACCATGGGAGACGTCGTCTTGACGTGGAGGCCGGGGGAAACGTTGGTGCCGCAGCCGATCTGGGGGCGCGGGATCCAGTTGATCTTGGGCTTACCGGTGACGGGGTCGATGATCGGCGCCTTCGTGGCGGGATCGACCGCGGGCATGCCCATTTCGATGAGACACATCCGGCAATTGCCCACGATGGTCAGCTTCGGGTGGTAGCAATAGTGAGGCACGTCGACGTTTACGAGGCGCGCGGCCTCGATGACGTTGGTGCCTTTGGGCACGGCGATCTCCTTGCCGTCGATGTTGACGGTGACGAGGTCGGGTTTGGGCGGAGCGATCATCGGAGCAGGAAAAGGTTAGACGAGTTCGTGCGCGCCGGCGGGCTTCGCGGCTTTCTTGGACTCGGGATACTGCTTAAACTCGTCGCCGAACTTCGCGATGAAGCTCTGGGTCGGCCACGAGCAAGCTTCGCCGAAGGCGCAGATCGTGCGGCCGGGAATCTGGTCGGCGACGCTCTTGAGGAGCGCGGCATCTTCGTGGCGGGCCTGGCCGTGGACCATGCGCGTGGTGATTTTCTTCATCCACAGTGAGCCTTCACGGCACGGCGTGCACTGGCCGCAGCTCTCGTGGGAGTAAAACGCGTTAATGTTCGCGAGGGCTTCGACCATGTTGACGGTATCGTCCATTACGATGACGCCGCCGGAGCCGCCCATCGTGCCAATCATGCCGAGGGAATCGAAATCCATCGGCACATCTTCGACGCCCCAATCGTAGTCGACCAGCTCGGCGCCGACCTTGCGTTTGCCTTTAAAACGTTCGCCGAAGCGGAGAATCTTCGCAGAGGAACCACCCGGAATGACGGCCTTAAACGTGCGCCCCGGGAGCGGTCCGCCACAGACCTCATTGAGGAGCTGGCCCATTGTGATCTTGCCGGCTTCGAACTCGTAGTAACCGGGGCGTTGCACGTGGCCGCTGACGCAGAAGATGCGCGTGCCGGTGTTATTGGGCGTGCCGATCTTCGTGTAAGCGTCACCGCCGTGCTCCACGATATACTTCACATGGCACAGCGTTTCGACGTTGTTCACGATCGTCGGGCACTGGTAGAGACCGAGGACGGCGGGGAAATACGGGGGCTTGATGCGCGGATTGGCGCGTTTGCCTTCGAGCGACTCGATGAGACCGGTCTCCTCGCCGCAGATGTAAGCACCGGCGCCGCGATGAACGAAAATGTCGCACGAATAGGTCGTGCCGCAGATATTTTTCCCGACGAAGCCGGCGGCGCGGGCCTCAGCAATGGCTTTTTCGAGGATGCGCGCGCCATGGGGCATCTCGCCCCGGATGTAGATGTAAGCCTGCTTCACATTGTTCGCGAAACACGAGATCATCGTGCCCTCGATCAACTGATGCGGGTCCTGATGCATGATGTAACGATCCTTGAATGTGCCCGGCTCGGATTCGTCGGCGTTGACAATCAGGTAAATGGGTTTGCCGCTCTTGCGGTCGACGAGGCCCCACTTTACACCGCACGGAAAACCGGCGCCACCGCGACCACGGAGACCGGATTTTTTCACTTCGTCGATTAACTCGGCGGGCGGACGGGTGACGGATTTCTTGAGGACTTCGTAGCCGCCATTGCGGACATAGCAGGCGAGATCGTTCGAGTAACCGGGCTCGTCGATGTGCTGGAAGATAATGCGGCGTTGAGCAGGAGCGGCCATGATGGTTAGCGTTTCTTCGCCTCGGCTTTGATCTGATCGCTGAGCTGTTTCGCTTTCGCGCAGTCGACCTTTTCGTGGAGGTCGTCGTCGATGAGGACCACGGGCGCGGTGCCGCAGCTGGCGAGACACTCGACGAAATCAATCGTCACCTCACCGTCGGGCGAGACTTCGCCGCGGTGGGTATTGAATTCCTTCTCGAACTGCGCGCAGGTCTTGTAGCCACCCATGAGCGCGCAAGAGAGCGTGCGGCAGACTTTGACGTGACGACGGCCGATGGGCTTCTGCCGGAACATCGGGTAAAACGTGATCACCTCCAGCACATTGATCGGCTGGAGCTCCAATTTTGCCGCGACCCACTCGCAGGTTTCTGGCGGCAAATAGCCGACATCTTCTTGGATGAGGTGCAGCAACGGGAGCGTGGCGCTGCGCTTCACCGGGTAATGCGTGATTACCTCGTCGATACTTTGGAGAGTGGCGGGCTGGAGATTCATCGAGCTGGATTCGCGGAAAACTTAGCGGTCGCATTCGCCCATCACGAAGTCGAGCGAGCCGAGCAGCGTGACGACATCGGACATCATCGTGCCGACGCAAACCTTGGACAAAATGGACAAATTACAGAATGAGGGAGAGCGGATCTTCATGCGCCACGGCACGCCGCCGCCTTTGCTCACGATGAAGAAACCGAGCGCACCCTTGGGATTCTCCGCCTCGAAATAGACTTCGCCGGCCGGGATCTGCGGACCCTCGGTGACGATCATGAAATTCTGGATCAACTCCTCCATCGAGGTGAGGATTTTGTCCTTGGGCGGTGCGAAAATCTTGCGGGCGTCCTTCGCATACCAGTCGCCACTGGGGAACTTCGCGATGACCTGACGGATGATGCGTACGGCTTGGCGCATTTCTTCGCCCCGGCAGAGATAGCGGTCGTAGCAGTCGCCTTTCGAGCCGACCGGCACGTCGAACTCATACTGCTCGTAGCCCGAGTAGGGCTTGTCCTTGCGCAGATCGAGTGAGACGCCCGAGGCGCGGAGATTTGGGCCGGTGAGACCGTAGGCCAGAGCGTCCGCTTTCGAGATGATGCCCACACCCACGGTGCGGTCCTGAAAAATCTTATTCCGCGTCAGGAGCGAAAGCGTTTCCTCAAGCGCGGGCTCGAATTGGTCGCAGAACGCAATCACGCGACTCAGCCAGCCGTCCGGAATATCGCGGCTCACTCCGCCGATGCGAGTGTAGCTCGTCGTGAAACGCGCACCGGTGAGTTCTTCGAAGAGTTTGTAGAGATGTTCGCGCTGATTGAGCGAGTGCACGAGCACACTCCACGCACCGACATCAAGGCCGAACGCACCGAGGCCCATCAAATGCGCCGAGACCCGCGCCATTTCCGCCGTGAGCACGCGGATCGCCTGGCAACGCGCGGGCACTTCCAATTTCGCGAGCCGTTCGACCGCGATCGCGTAGGCCATGTTATTGGCGAGCGGCGCGAGGTAGTCCAACCGGTCCGTGTAGGGCACGAACTGGTTGTAAGTCATGTTTTCGGCGATCTTTTCGTCGCCGCGGTGCAGGTAGCCGACGACCGGGTCGCACTTCGTCAGCACCTCGCCATCGAGCTCCATCTGCAGGCGCAACACCCCGTGGGTGGCCGGGTGCGACGGGCCCATCGAGAGGGACATTTTCTCCGGCGCGAATTCCTGCTCGGCGCCGGCGGCTTTCGCCGCGCTGTCTGGAAAGGCAAAATCAGTGGCCATGGCGTCGTTAAATCAGGCTTCGGGTTTGGCGCTGCGCTCGCTCCAGCTTTCGTCTTTGGCGCGCGGCTCGGCGTCGGTGAGATTCATCTCTCCGGCGGAAGCAACGAATGGGCCACCCATCATCGGCGCGGCGATCACCTTGGCCTTGGTTTCCTCGGCGACCTCGCTATCCGGCAGCACCGTCTCGATACCGGCGAGCGGAAATTCTTTGCGCAATGGATGGTAAGGATAGCCGTCCCACATCAAAATTCGCCGGAGATCAGGATGCCCCTCGAACGTGATCCCAAACATGTCGTAGGCCTCGCGCTCGTGCCAGTTGGCACCGGGCCAGAGCGGCACCACGCTCGGAACCGTCGGAGCTGCATCATCACCCGTGCAAGGCGTGGCGACGCGAATCGCCGCGTGCGACGTCGTAGAATAAAGGTGGTAAACCGCCGTGAACCGCGGGGAAGCGCCCTCGGCCCAGTCGATCGCCGTCACGTCCGACAACAAATCAAACGCTTGCTCGTCGCGCAGCGACTTGAGCACCGAGATCAGCTCGCCGGTCGGCACGTTGACCGCCGGACAATCGCTACTCGGCCGATCAGTAACCGAGGGGAACGTGCTCTTGAGAGAGGTGATGGCGTCAACGGAGGCAGACATCGTGAGAAGGGATGATAATCGCGACGCCCACTCAGGTGGAGGCCGTGAAGAGTTCGCTGGCCGACCGCTCAGTCTTGATCTTAGCCTGCAATTTAATGAGAGCGTCGAGCAACGCCTCCGGACGAGGAGGGCACCCGCTCACATAGACGTCCACCGGAATGATCCGATCAACACCCTGTAGAGTAGCATAGCTGCGATACATCCCGCCCGAGCTGGCACAGGCACC
>CAMATV010000298.1 GCA_945861235.1 Opitutus sp. GAS368 | reverse complement strand
ATTTGTACCGTTCAGCACTCCATCACGCAAAAACAGCTGTCGTCCGGTCTTGGCCGCGTAGGCCGCATTGTGCGTCACGAGGACCAGCGCCGTTTGGGTCTCGCGGCACAACCCGAGCAAGAGCTCAACGACGGCGTCACCCGTGTGCTCATCGAGATTGCCCGTCGGCTCGTCGGCCAGCAGCAGTTTCGGCGAATTCATCAGCGCCCGCGCTACCGCCACGCGCTGCCGCTCGCCGCCAGAAAGCTGAGCCGGTAGATGCGTCGCACGCTCCGCCAACCCCACGCGCGCGATCAAATCCTTGGCCCGTGCCCGCTCGGCCGCGCCCGGCGCTTTGACCATTCGCGCCGCCATCAGGACATTCGCCAGCGCGTCGATTTCGGGGATCAGATAAAATGACTGAAACACGATCCCGAGAAACGTCGCGCGCCGGTTCGCCTGCGCCGGTTCTCCGCCCCATGCGAGGGTGCCGTCGTCGGGCGCATCCAAGCCCGCCAGCAAGTTAAGCAACGTGGATTTCCCAGAGCCCGACTCACCGCGGATACTCACGCTTTCGCCCGCGCCAAGGGAGATATCTACACCGCGCAACACTTCGATCTCGAGGTCACCGCTCTGGTAACTCTTGCGAAGCCCCCTCGCCGCCAGCACGACCTCACTCATGGTGCGCCTCCGTGATAGGAGCCTGCTGGCAGGCATTTTTTTTCGCGTCACTCACTGCGCAGCGCCTCCACCGGTTTGAGCCGCGCCGCCCGCCAAGCTGGGATCAATCCCGCGAGTGTGGAAATCACGATGGCAGCCACCACGGTCATCACCAGATCACTGGTCAACGTGTGCGACGGCAGGTCTGAAAATTGATAAAACTGCCGGAGCGTTTCTTGGCGTTGCATCAGCCGCGCGATCCCGTGGACCAAATCATTGCGGATCGCCAGCACCCCGAAGCCCATCCCCACCCCAATCGCCGTCCCGGTCAGACCGATGATGAAGGCCTGCGCACAGAAACACAGCGCCACATCCCGAGGACGCGCGCCCAATGCCCCGAGCAGCCCGATCTCGCGCGTCTTCCGCACCACGGAAATCAACAGCGAGCTCATCACCGAAAATGCCGCGATGATTACGATGAAGAGCAGCAGGAAAAAATTAATGCTCTTCTCCAAATTTAACACCCACAGGAAATCCGCCCAACTCTCCATCCACGAATACGCCTGCGTCGTGGCTCGCGGTAAAGTCGCATTCAGCTGGGCCACGACGGCATGCTCATCCACGTCTGGTTTCACCCGAACGTAGATGCCATGCACACTTCGCCCTAATCCGTAGAGCTCCTGCGCCGCGCGCAACGTCCCGTAAATCGTGCTGCTATCGAGTTGCTGGTGTCCAATGTAGAGATCGCCCACGACCCGAAACTCCCGCGGCAAAAACACCTCGTCGTTCTTGAGTTTCTCGATGAGCAACGGCGAATAAATTTCGATCTTGTCGCCCACGTGAACTCCGAGCGACGTCGCGAGTTGGGAGCTCAAGACCACCGAATCATCATCGAGGTTCGCAATCGCGCTCCGCGGGTTGGTGAAACGCCCGAGATTCGCCACGCGCTCGATCGTGCCCACGTCGACGCCACGAAAAATCGGATACGCCGGCCGGCCGTTCGCCTGCACACCCACCACGCCTTTCACGTAGGGAGTCGCTGCCGCCACCCCGGGGGTTGCGCTGATCTGTGCCAGCACGTCCTGCGGATCGCTCAGGTAGCCAGTCGCCTTAACATCCACTTCTCCCTCTGTCTCCACGATCATTCGCCGAATCTCGTAGCCAAATCCCCCCATCACGCTCGTCACAATGATCAGCACCGCCACGCCGAGCGTCACCCCCAGCACCGAGATTGCCGTGAAAAACGGAAACCGCCCGCTCGGGAAGAGCTGTTTGCAGGCGAGATAAAGATACCAGGGCATAGCCAGTTGAAGTCAGCGGTTTAAGGCGAAGTGAGCATCATCTCGTCCCGTGCCATCACGCAGCTATTAAAATTCAACTTCCCACTTAAACTCACGCAGTGCTCCCCGGCCTCAGCTGCGGAAACAAAATCACATCGCGAATGCTCTCCGCCCCCGTGAGCAGAATGCACAACCGGTCGATGCCCACCCCCATCCCGCCCGCCGGCGGCATTCCATACTCCAGCGCGAGCAGGAAATCATGGTCGATGTTTTGTTTCTCCTCGCCCGCCTGCGCCTGAAACATCGCGCGCTGCACATCCGGATCGTTTTGCTCCGAGTAGGCCGGCGCCACTTCCATCCCGCCGATCGTCAGCTCGAACACGTCGATCGTCGTCGGATCATCGAGACTGATCTTCGCCAGCGGACACAGCTCCTTCGGCAACTTCATCACAAAGGTCGGCTGGATCAGCGTCGGCTCGATCTTCTTCGAGAAAATCTCGTTGGTAATCTCAAACTCCTCCCACACCGAGCTCACCGCGAGCCCGAGCTTTTCCGCGCCCGCGATCTTCTCCGCCTTGCTGCGCGCAAACCACTCCGCGTCGCCCGTCGCCTCGCGGATCAGATCTTTGTAATTCACCTCGCGCCACTCGCCCGCAAAGTCGATCTCCTGCCCGCTCGCCGCGTGTGTGATCTTCGTCGTCCCGAGCACGTCGCGGCACAGCGTCGTCAACAGATCCTTGATGAGCGTCATCATCCCGCGGTGATCGCTGTAGGCTTGGTAAACTTCGAGCATCGTGAACTCCGGATTGTGCTTCCGCGACACCCCTTCGTTACGGAAAATTCGCCCGATCTCAAACACACGATCAAACCCGCCCACCAGCAGCCGCTTCAGCCGCAGTTCCGTCGCAATGCGCAGGAAGAAATCCACATCGAGCGCATTGTGATGCGTCTTGAAGGGCCGAGCCGCCGCGCCGCCCGCCGTGTTTTCCAGCACCGGCGTCTCCACCTCGATGAATTGCTGAGCCTCGAGAAACCGCCGGATGTGCGACACGATGCGCGACCGCAGCATCAGCCGCGCGCGCGACTCCGCGTTCACGATCAGGTCCAAATACCGCTGACGATAAACCTGCTCGGGATCGCTGAGGCCGTGCCACTTTTCCGGCAACGGATGCAGCGCCTTCGCCACGAGCGTGTAACTCTCGACCCGCACCGTAACTTCGCCGGTCTTCGTCTTAAACAGCGTGCCCTTGGCGCCCAGAATATCCCCCAGATCGAGTTTCTTGAACGCCGCGTAAGCCACATCGCCGACCACATCCTTCTTCACGTAGAGCTGAATCTGCCCCTGCTGATCGAGAATCTTGACGAACTGGCTCTTCCCCATATCGCGAATCGTCACGAGGCGTCCGGCGACCGTGACGGTCACCGCATTGTCCTGCCCATCGACATGCAGCTTGATCGCATCGCCCGAGAAGTGACTCGTCGCGACGTTGGCGCGAAACGGGTCAAACCCGCCCGCGCGCATCTCCGCGAGCTTGTTGCGCCGCACCGCATGTTGGTCGTGGGAAATATCCGGCAGAGGTGTATCGCTCATGGAAACAAAGACCAAGCCATGCGCCCCGCCGTTGCGCAAACGGAAACTCCGGACCCTCTGACCGGCGGGCGATCTTCCGGTCGCCTGTCGCCGCAGCGGTCATGCGTCCGACGGACTGGCGACACTCCTGTCGCCGTGCACTTTTCGGAACGGCAGTTTCCCAACCGCCGCTGCTTCGGCCGCAAACCGGACACTTGGAGAGCACCCCGCCGTCGGCCCGATGCCCCCTCAACCGACGCGCCCTCAACCGACGCCCTGAAAATGCGCCGACCTCCCGCCCTGCCCGCGTCCGCTCATTCCTTCGGCAGCAAGAGGAATCTCGCTCCCCCCCGCGCCCTCATCATTTTCCAAAAAAATCCGTGTTCATCCGTGCCAACCGTGGTTAACTCTGCTTCCTATTTACGCCTCTTTGATGGACACCACGCGCAAACCTTCCTGGCTCCGTGCCAAGCTCCCTTCCGGCCCCGGCTACCTCGCCACGCGTAAACTCGTCGACGAAAACAAACTCCACACCGTCTGCCAAAGCGCCCAGTGCCCCAATCTCGGCGAATGCTGGTCCCGCGGGACCGCCACCGTGATGATCCTCGGCAACATCTGCACACGCTCCTGCAATTTCTGCGCGATCCAGACTGGCCGCCCCACGGAGCTCGACCTCGGCGAACCCGCCCGCGTCGCCGACGCCGTGGCGAAGATGAATCTCAAACACTGCGTCATCACCAGTGTCGCCCGCGATGAACTCGCCGACGGTGGCGCCGCCGTCTGGGCGATGACCATCCGTGCCATCCAGCACCGCTGCCCCGCTACCGCGATCGAAGTTCTGGTGCCCGATTTCAAAGGCAACTTGGAGCACGTCGATATCGTCCTCGACGCCAAGCCCGACATCTACAACCACAACCTCGAGACCGTCGAGCGCCTGCAAAAACCCGTCCGCGTGCAGGCCCGCTACGACCGCTCCCGCTCCGTCCTCCGCCACGCGAAGAGCCGCGGCTTCGTCACCAAGACCGGCATTATGCTCGGCGTCGGCGAAGAGCAGCACGAAATTGAACAGACGATCCGCGACATCGCCGCCGACCAGACCGACATCCTCACCATCGGCCAATATCTCCAGCCGACCCCGCAGCACCTGCCGATTTCGCGCTGGGCTCCGCCGGAAGAATTTCTCCACTGGAAAAACTTCGGCCTGAGCATCGGCCTCGGCGTCGTGGAAAGCGGCGCTCTGGTCCGCTCCAGTTATCACGCCGACGAACAGTCGCAGAAATACACCGGCGTCGAGCACCTCAA
>CAMATV010000297.1 GCA_945861235.1 Opitutus sp. GAS368 | reverse complement strand
CGCATCTTTTCGTAGAACGCGGCGAAGTCGTCGCGCAAAATGTGGGCGCGCATAGCGCGCATGAGGCGATGATAGAACGCGAGATTGTGGATACCGAGGAGGTGCCAGCCGAGGTTCTCGCTGGTTTTCGTGAGATGGTGGAGGTAGCCGCGCGAGTAGTTTTGGCATGCGTGGCAGTCACAGTGGGCGTCGATGGGCTGTTCCGAAAATTTGTGCACGGAGCGCGTCAGCTGGAGTTTTCCCTGCGACGTGAAGACCGCGCCGCGTTGGGCGAGTTGGGTGGGAATGATACAGTCAAACATGTCCACGCCGCGATGGACGGCTTCGAGGAGATCGATGGGCGTACCGACGCCCATGAGATAGCGCGGAACGTCTTTCGGGAGGTGATCGGTGACGAAGCCGGTGAACTCGTAGCGCTCGGCGTGGGTCTCCCCGACAGCGAGGCCGCCGATGGCGAGACCGTCGAAGCCGAGCGTGCGCAGGAACTCGGCGCTCTTTTGGCGGAGATCATGGTGGCAGGCGCCTTGCACGATGCCGAAGAGGGCTTGTTTCGAATCACCACGGGCGCGGAGGGAGCGCTCGGCCCAGCGGTGGGTGAGCAACATCGCGGCTTCGGCTTGCGGGTGGCCGGCGGTCGAAGGGATACATTGATCGAGCACCATCATGATGTCGCTGCCGATGGCCCTCTGCATAGCGATGCTCGATTCCGGCGAGAGGAGGAGCGTCTTGCCATCGACGTAGCTCTTGAAGTGGGCGCCTTCCTCCTCCATCGCGCGTTCGGATTGGAGGGAGAAGATTTGAAAGCCGCCGGAGTCGGTGAGCACGGGCCGGTCCCACTTCATGAAATTATGGATACCGCCGAATTTCTTAAACACCTCGGGGCCGGGACGGAGGAGGAGGTGATAGGTGTTGGCGAGGACGATGTTGGCGCCGGTTGCCTTGAGGGTCTCGACCGTTTGGCTCTTTACAGTGGCCTGAGTGCCGACGGGCATGAAGATCGGCGTTTGCACTTCGCCGTGCAGCGTTTGGTAGGTAGCCGCGCGCGCTTTCGAACCGGAGGCTTCCTTATCGAGCGTGAAATTGAGACGAGACATGGTTTCGGATGGGCGGTTTTGGAGTGGGGGAGGGAGTAAGGAGTAGAATCAGCCGCAGGCGAGCGAAGGATTTTTGGTGATAAACGTCGCGGGGTCGTCAGCGTCGGTGGATGAAGATCAAATCCTCCGAATTCGACCGCAGTGCGCCGAACATTAAAGAGTGTCCCAATTCACCGTTTCCAGAGTTTGCTTTCATTGGCCGGTCCAATGTCGGTAAATCATCGATCATCAATTTGCTCACGGAGCGCAATGCACTGGCGAAGGTTTCGGTGACGCCCGGAAAAACCAAGTTGATCAATTTTTTCCGCATCAACGGCTCGTGGAATCTCGTGGATTTGCCCGGCTACGGCTATGCCCACGTGAGCAAAGACAAGCGGGCGGAATTCAATGAAGCCGTGGCGGACTATATCGAGCAGCGGGAGAAGCTGCGGTTGGTGTTTGTGTTGATCGACTCGCGGTTGGAGCCGCAGAAAATCGACCGGGAGTTTCTCGCCTGGCTGCAGGGCACGGTGCGGCCCTTCGCATTGATTTTCACCAAGGCGGACAAGCTCTCGGCCACCAAGGTGCAGTCCAACGTGGCGTTTTTTATGAACACCGTGTTTGCGGGTCGGGCGGAGTTTCCTCGGATATTTACGAGCTCGTCGAAGACCAAGCAGGGGCGGCTGGAGATCTTGAAGTTTATTGATGAGATGCTGGCGGAACGGAAGTAGGGTGGCGCGCTTGGTCAGTTGCGAAAATCTCGACAGCGCCGGTCTTCGTCGCGGGAATTGTGCACCATGAAATCACTCAAGACACCGCTCGGTCGCCTCCGCGTCATTGGTCTGTGGGAGGGTGTCTCCTTTCTCGTGCTCTTGGTCATTGCCATGCCCTTGAAATATTTCGCGGGCTGGCCGGAAGCCGTGCGGGTCGTCGGGATGGCGCATGGGATTTTGTTTTTGCTGTATCTCGCGGCTGCGATGCAGGTCGCGACCGAACGCGACTGGCCTTGGCGGCGCACGGCACTCGTGTTTCTGGCGAGCGTGCTGCCAGCGGGGCCCTTTTTTATCGAGGCGAAGGTTCTGCGCCACGAGTCTGCGGACCAGTGAGTCGCCTCTGCGGCAGGGACGGCAAAAAATACGCGGCATTCGACAACCGAAGCTCAAACTGAGCTCGCTTCGGGTGGTGTGAACAGTTTTCTTAGTGGGCGGTGCGGCTATTGCGCCGCCCCATTCCCCTCAGATTCAGTTAACCGCCAAAGCCAATCCCAATGAATGCTCCGTCTGTGCCTGCTGTCTCGCGTCGCGATTTTATGAAAATGTCCGCGGTCACCACCGGTGCCGCCGTGTTGTCGGGGCTGAGTGCTCCCCGGATTTATGGTGCGGTCGCCGGTTCCGATCGTATCCGCGTCGGCGTCGTCGGTTGCGGTGGCCGCGGCCCCGGTGCCGCGCAGAACTGCCTCGATTCGGCGCCGGGCGTCGAGATCGTGGCGCTGGGCGACTTGTTCCCGTGGCAGGTCGAATCGGCGAAGAAGAAGTTGAAGATCCCGAATGCGCAGGGCTTCTCGGGTTTCGACGCCTACCAAAAAGTCCTCGCGGCCGGGATCGATATGGTGATCTTGGCGACACCGCCCGGTTTTCGCCCGCTGCATTTTGCGGCGGCGGTCGCCGCTGGGAAACACGTGTTCATTGAGAAACCGGTGGCGGTCGATCCCGTGGGGGTTCGCTCGGTCATCGAGAGCGCGCGTTTGGCGAAGGCAAAGAAACTCACCGTGATCGCGGGCACCCAGCGCCGGCACCAGCCGAGTTACCTCGAGACGATGAAGCGCATTCAGGGCGGCGACATCGGCGAGCTCGTGGCCGGCAATTGCTATTGGAACGGTGACGGCATCTGGTTCCGCGAGAAGAATGACCCGAAGTATCCGGACCTCGCCAAGCTGAGCGACTTCGAGTGGCAGTGCTGGAATTGGTATCACTGGGACTGGCTTTGCGGCGACCAGATCGTTGAGCAACACCTGCACAATCTCGACGTGGTCAACTGGGCCTTCGGCGGGCCGCCGGTAAAATTTTACGGCATGGGCGGGCGCCAGAATCGCGGCAGTCTCCCCGGAAATATCTGGGATCACTTCGCCGTGGAGATGGAATATGCCAACGGCGCGCGCGTCACCAGCATGTGCCGCCACACGCCGAAATCGACCACCCGCATCGCCGAACGCATCGTCGGTACCAAGGGCATGTCCGATTGCGACAAGGGCACGATCAAGGGTGCGAAAGCGTTCACGTATGCGGGAGAGAATCCTAACCCCTATGTCGTCGAGCACACCGATCTTATTAACAGCATCCGCCAAGGCTTGGCGCTCAATGAAGGCGAGCAAGTCGCCCACAGCACCCTGACGGCTATCGGCGGGCGCATGGCGGCCTACACCGGACGCGAGATCAAATGGCAGTGGCTCATGGAAGGGTCGAAGCTCGACATCTTCCCGAAGAATCCGGGCCCCGGTCCCGGGCTGTTCACGCCGGTCCCCATCCCTGGGCAAGTGGAGCTGATTTGAGTCGCACCGCGCAGCGTCAGGCTCGTCGCGAGCCATGAAAAAACCGACCCGCGACGAGCGGCAGCGCATGTGCGTGCGCAAGCGTCGCTACCGCAGCGAGGGCGACGCACTGGATGCGGCGCTCGTGCTGGGGCTCGCTCGCCAGCGGGAAGCTTACCTCTGTCCGCTGTGTCGGCAGTGGCATTTGACGTCTTCGTGAATCACGGCGCGCGGGTTTGGCGGGGACGCCCGCGCTGCCGAAAGCGGGCGCTACAATCGGGTGCGATCTCGCTGGTACGGTGAACGTCTGGAAGAAGCTCGCCCCGCTCGTGGTTATTACCGTGGGATGGCCGCTGGTGTCGGCGGAAACGTGGCAGACGACGCTGGAGGAGCGGAGCGAAGGTAATCTCAGCCGCGTTTACGGGGCGATGGCGTTGATCTCGGGCCGGTCGGCCGCCGGATTACCCCTTGAGTGAGTGAGCAACCGACCGGTGTGCGCGTCGATCCGTACCTGCACGCCTTGTTTAGATACGACGGTCAACACGTCGTCGGCAACCTCGGCGATGGCTGCGCAGGGATCGTCGGTCAGGGGCCATTCGGCCAGCCATTGTAAGCGCAGCTCGCGATCGAGGCAGTAAAGGTTGGGAATCCCCGGGAGCAGGCCGTGGGGATGTTCCCGCACATAGTAGCAGCGCGGTCCGCGACAAAACTCGACGACGGCGGTCGCGAGCGGCGCGTGCGCGGCGGCGCGGACGCCTTCGCGGGTGAGTTGGCAAAGGGAACCGTCGATCACGGCGATGGATTGAGGCGGGGTGTTCAAGGACGGGAGCCCACAGGGAACAGGCGCGTCGGATTTCGGCGACAATAAAACCGGAGTTTTTTGGTCCAGGCTCGAAATAATGATTTTGCTTGTTGGCAATTTGAGCGAGCCCTCAACTCTTGAGTTAATCCCTTCCTCGGCCGGTTCCCGGCTCTTTCCCAACTCTTGAACTAATCACCCCTCGACCGTTTCCCGGCCCTTTCCCTCTATGAAATATCCCTCATTGGCGGCTCTCCGCTTCAGTCTATTTGTTCTCATCGCGTGTCTAACCGCGTCACCGGCATTGGCCCAAGCGACCGCGAGGGGCACGATCGAGGGCCGCGTCCTCAACACCCGCAACGGCGAATATCTTGAGAAGGCGCGCCTCACGATCGAGGGCACCGGGATC
>CAMATV010000296.1 GCA_945861235.1 Opitutus sp. GAS368 | reverse complement strand
AACCAAGACGTCGCCCTCACCGAACGCGGCGGCCTCGTCACCACCCTCCGCCGGGGCGAAGCGCCCGTCCTCGCCCGTTACGAGGGCGCCTACGCCGCCACCACCATCACCGTGATGGGCGACCGCTCCGGCTTCGCGTGGAGCGAGCCGGAGAAATGGAACCAGGTCGATGGCTTCACCGCCGCCAAATGGCAGCGCATGAAAATCCTCCCGTCCGGCCTCTGCAGCGACGATGAGTTTCTCCGCCGCGTCTATCTCGATCTCACCGGCCTCCCGCCCACCGTCACCGAAGTCCGCGAATTCCTCGCCGACACCCGCGCCACCCGCACGAAGCGCGACGCCGTCATCGACCGACTCATCGGCTCGCCCGACTACGTCGATCACTGGTCCAACAAATGGGCCGACCTCCTCCAAGTGAACCGCAAGTTCCTCGGCGAAGAGGGAGCGAAGGGTTTCCGCGACTGGATCCGCCAGGAAGTAGCCGCCAACACACCCTACGATCAGTTCGCCAAAAAAATTCTCACCGCCACCGGCTCCAATCGCGAAAATCCCGCCGCAAGTTACTACAAAGTTCTCCGCACCCCCGCCGAGACGATGGAGAATACGACCCACCTCTTTCTGGCCACCCGCTTCAACTGCAACGCCTGCCACGACCACCCCTTCGAACGCTGGACGCAGGATCAGTATTTCCAACTCTCTGCCTTTTTTGCCCGCGTGGAGCTCAAAAAAGATCCCGCCGCCGGCAACAAGACCATCGCCGGCACCGCCGTGGAAGGGGCCAAGCCCCTCTACGAAATCGCCTACGACAAAGATGAGGGCGAAGTCACCCACGGCCGCACCGGCCAGATCACGCCGCCCGATTTCCCCTACGCCGCGAAAGTCGTCGCCGCGTCCCTCCGTTCCGCCCCCTCCCCTTCGTCCCCTCCGGCAATCGAAGATCCAAAATCAAAAACCGAAAATCCCCCGGCTGCCGCCCCCACCCGCCGCGAAGCCCTCGCCGACTGGATGACTTCCCCCGACAACCGCTACTTCGCCCTCAGCTACGTCAACCGCATGTGGGGCTACCTCCTCGGCGTCGGCCTCATCGATCCCCTCGATGATATCCGCGCCGGCAATCCCCCCTCCAACCCCGAGCTCCTCGCGTGGCTCACCCAAGAATTTGTCCAAAGCGGTTTCGATGTCCGCCGCCTCCAGCGCACCATCGTGCAATCGCGCACCTACCAGCTCTCCCTCGCCACTCACAAGTGGAACGTCGACGACCGCACCAACTATTCCCACGCCATCGCCCGCCGCCTCCCCGCCGAGGTCCTCTTCGACGCCGTGCTGCGCGTCACCGGCTCCATCCCCAATTTTCCGGGCGTGAAAGCCGGCACCCGCGCCGCCCAGCTCCCCGACTCCGCGATCGACGTCCCCAGCGGCTTCCTCGCCAGCCTCGGCCGCCCCGTCCGCGAATCCGCCTGCGAATGCGAACGCAGCGGCGACCTCGGCCTCGGCTCCATTATGGCCCTCCTCGCCGGCCCCGCCGTCTCCACCGCCATCAACGATCCGAAAAACGAGATCGCCCGCCTCGCCGCCACCGCCACCGACGACCGCTCCCTGATCGACGAAATTTTCCTCCGCACGCTCAACCGCCACGCTTCCCCGAAAGAAACCGCTTCCACCCTCTCCTCGTGGAAAACCATCCGCAGTCAGGACACGCAACTCGCCGCCGCCCTCACCGAGCGCGAAGCGTGGTGGGCCCCCCTTTACGCGCAGAAACAAACCGAGCGCACCCGCACCCTCACCACCGCGACCGCCGCCCTCGCCGCCCGCACCATCGAAATCGCCCCGCAAGTCGCCGCCGCCGTGCAAAAACGTGACGATAAAATCGCCGCCGAAACCGCTGCAATCACCGCCTACGAGGCGACGCTCGCCGCCCAACTCCCCACTTGGGAAACCGCCCTCGACAGCGCCCGCCTCGGCACCGCGTGGGTCCCGCTCGAAGTCACCAAAGCCACCGCCAACAATCTCAACAAGCTGACGAAACTCCCCGACGGTTCCTACCTCGCCTCCGGACCCGCCGCGAACTTCGTCAGCTACGATGTCGCCGCCGAAACCACCCTCGCCGGCATCACCGGCATCTTGCTCGAAGTCCTCCCCCACGAAAGCCTCCCCGCCTTCGGCCCTGGCCGCGCCGCCGGAAACTTCGTGCTCACCGAATTCTCGCTCAAGTGGTCCGAAAAAGCCGGCAAACGGAACGGCATCGAAGCCGCCTTCAAAGACGCCCGCGCCGATTTCTCCCAAGCCAAATTCGACGTGAAGACCGCCATCGACGGCAAGGTCGACGGCGCCCGCGATGGCTGGGGCATCTCCAAAAAATACGGCGAACCCCACTACGCCCGCTTCTCCCTCGGCGAACCCATCGGCAGCGGCGACGGCGCCACGCTCAATTTCCAATTCCAGCAACAATTCCGCGAAAGCTTCTCCATCGGCCGCTTCCGCCTCTGGGCCACCACCTCCACCGCTCCCCTTGAACTCGGCCTGCCCGCCGACGTCATCGCGGCCCTGAAAGTCCCCGCCACCGAACGCACCGCCGCGCACCTCGCCACGCTCGCCGCTTTCCATCGCGCGACTGACGCCGGTCTCCTCAAACACCAGCAAGCCCTCTACACCGCCCAACTCCCCATCCCGGAAGACCCCAAACTCAAGGAACTCAAAGCCGCCCTCGCCACCGCCGAGCAACCCGTCGCCCTCGACCCCACACTCGCCCAACTCCGCACCGACGCCGCGCTCAGCACGACCCAGCTCGCCAACCAACGCCTCACCGGCGCCCAAGACCTCGCCTGGGCCATTATCAACAACCCCTCCTTCCTGTTTAACCGCTAAGGAAAACAAACCTGAGTTGAACCGCTAATCCGCGCTCATCTCCGCTCATCAGAAACCCGAACCAAAGCGCCCGCAGCCCAGTCATTCGAAACCGAAAAGATGCTTCGCGCTTCGCCGATGAGGCGAAGCCCGCACACTCCCAACCCGCCCTTCACTCTCCGAAAAATCAGCGCAAATTAGCGGTTTAACCCCTCCGATCTATTCCCCCTCCGCTCCTCTCCATCTCCCCGTCTCTCCCTCTCTCCATCTCTCCATCTCCCCATCTCCCCATCTCCCCGTCTCTCTCCATCTCCCCCTCTCTCCCTCTCTCCCTCTTCCCGTCCGCCTCTCGCACTTCTCAGTTCAATCCCCAACCCAAAAGGCCCCGCCATGATCCGACTCCCCGGTGGTTTCAATTCCGACCTCTGCGACACCCACGCCAAGCTCACGCGCCGCGACCTCCTGCGCCTCGGCGGCTCCAGCATCCTCGGCCTCTCCCTCGGCCAGCTCCTCCGCCTCCAAGCCAGCGCTGCCACCCCACCCGTGACGGCCACCGCCGCCGCCGCCACGCGCGGCGGCCCCGGCTGGGGCAAAGCCAAAAGCGTCATTATGGTTTACCTGCAAGGCGGCCCCTCGCACCTCGACCTCTGGGACCCGAAGGAAAACGTCCCCGACAAAATCCGCAGCGCCTTCAAACCCATCCCGACAAAAATCCCCGGCACGAATTTCACCGAGATCATTCCACAACTGGCGAAGGTGAACGACAAGTTCACCATGATCCGCTCGATGAGCTACACGCCCAACGGGCTCTTCAACCACACCGCCGCGATCTACCAAATCATGACCGGCTACACGACCGACAAGGTCAGCCCGTCCGGTCAGCTTGAGCCGCCCAACGCGAAAGATTTCCCCAACTTCGGCTCCAACATCGTACGTCTCAAACCCGTCGATACGCCGATGCTCCCGTTCGTCATGCTCCCGCGGCCACTCCAAGAATCCAACGTCGTCGGCAAGGGCGGCACCGGCGGCTTCCTCGGCAAAGCCTTCGATCCCTACACGCTCTACCCCGAGGGCGACGATCTCGACATGACCAAAATGGATCGCCTCAAAACCGACGACCTCAAGCTCCCGCAGGAAGTCTTCGCCATGCGCCTCGAACGCCGCGCCAAACTCCGCGAGACCATCGAAGCCGCCATGCCCGACGTCGAGAAAGCGACCGCGAACTACAACCTCGACGAGTATTACCAACGCGCACTCAACCTCATCGTCTCCGGCCGCGCCCGCACCGCTTTCGACCTCGCCGCCGAAGGCGAAAAACTCCGCGACCGCTATGGCCGCAACACCTTTGGCCAAAGCCTCCTCCTCGCCCGCCGCCTCGTCGAAGCCGGCACGCGCGTCGTCGAAGTCATCTGGCCCAAGGTCGCCAACTCCGACAACCACTCGTGGGACCACCACCAAGGCCTCACCGAACGCATGAAGGGCAAGTCCGGCCCGATGCTCGACCAAGGCCTCAGCGCGCTCTTCGAAGATCTCGATCAACGCGGCCTCCTGAGCGAAACCCTCGTCGTGTGCCTCGGCGAATTCGGCCGCAGCCCCGAACGCGGCGTCAGCACGAGCGGCAATAACAACAGCGCCGACGGCCGCGACCACTGGCCGTATTGCTACACGAGCATCATCGGCGGCGCCGGCATCAAACGCGGCTACGTGCACGGCGAGTCCGACAAGACCGCGAGCGCCCCCAAGAGCGACCCCGTGCATCCGACGGAACTCCTCGCGACGATTTACCACGCCTTCGGCATCGACCCCGAAACCATCGTCTACAACCACCTCAACCAACCCCGCGAGTTGGTGAAAGCCAAAGCCGTCACGAAGCTCTTCGCGTAATCGCCTGATTTTTTTCCGAAAGGTAGGAGCCCGCTTGCGGGCGATGGGGTGCAGGCTCCCGCCTCCGACTCAAGGCGTAAGTC
>CAMATV010000295.1 GCA_945861235.1 Opitutus sp. GAS368 | reverse complement strand
AAATCATAGCCGGCCGAGAGATTGATGATGTCCTTCGGCTGACCCTTTTCCATCCGGATGCGCTCCGTCAGATCAAAGAGCGGCGTGGTGATCCCGACCGCCGCCAGTTGCGAGGGCGTCGCCTTGGTGCGGGTCACCTCCGTCTTGTTGAAATTGGCACCGGCCGTCAGCGTGACCTTGGCTCCGTGGTTCAAACGCAGCGCATAACGCGTGTTGAGATCCACGCCCGACGTGCGCGTATCCACCGCGTTCGTGAAATAGCGCCCGCCGGTCGTGCCAAACAAGCCCTGCGCCGAGAGGTAGTTCAGAAAGGCACTGCCGACGCCACCCGTGAAATTCGACGAGAGCACAATGCGGTCATCGATGTCGATTTGGTAGAAGTCCGCACTCGCCGTGAAGGCATCGATCGGATTCCAAGTCGCCCCAATGCTCTTGTTGAGCGAGGTCTCTGGTTTGAGCGCCTGCGCACCGAGCGCCTTGGCCACCGGATCGGTCACGGGAAACGTCTTGTTCTCAAACGGCACTCCGCTGACGAAGTTCGTCGAGGTTGCGCTAAACCACTGCTGCGCCAAATGCGGCGCACGGAACCCGGTGCTCACCGAGGCCCGCAACGCGAAGGGCTTCGTGATCGCGAAGCGCGTCGCGAGCTTGCCCGTGCTCTTGCTGCCAAAATCATTGTAGTCCTCGAAGCGGCCGGCCGCGGAAAGTAACCACTGTTCGGTGACTGCTTGTTCGAGGTCAGCGTAGAACGCATAGGCGCTGCGCGTATGCGTGCCGGCGTCGGTCGGGCGGAAACCGGGGAACACCTGCGCGCCCGGCGCGCCTTGGTTACCCGCATTCGGTCCATCAACGATCCGCACGCCACCGTCGCGGTAGGAATCGGGCGTGCCCGCACGGATGTTATAGTGCTCGTTCCGGAACTCACCGCCGAGGGCGACCTTCAGCGACTTGTGCAGACCGGTCTTAAACTCGTTCGTCAGGTCAAGATTGGTCGTGCTCTGTTTGTTCGTGAGCGTGCCGGCGTAAAAACTCTTCGGGCTCGCGTTGCCCAGCGTCACGTTGGCCGTCTCCGCGATCGTGTAGGCGATGGCATTGGAGCCGAGCGTCGTGCTGACATCCATCGCCCAGCCACCCTCAAGTTTACCCTTCATTCCGACGCCGCCCGAAAGATCGGTGACGTTGGATTGGATGACGGGAAGAAACCCGTTCGGGTAGATTGCCCGCACAGTGCGGTCGTCCGTCGCGCGACGGAAAAAGCCCGCACCTTCGCCGTGACGCCGCGTAACACCACCGAAGAAATAGGCGGTGAAACCCGCGAGCGGCGATTCCCCGTTGAAGAACACGCCCTCTTCCCGCGAACGGGGATCGCCAAAGCGGTGGTTGGCGCGATTCACCGTGGCCTCGCGCGTGTCGAGCGTGCCGCTAGGCGCACTCACTCCCGTGCCGGCACCGAAATTACCCGAAGCAAGGACCTTTGCGCCCGCCGCATTGGTGCCGAAATATTGCTGGCGCGTATCCACGGCGCCGCGGCTCGTCGGACTGTGCGTGCGCGAATACGCCGTCACAAACAGCGAACCCTGCTGGCCGAGCTTGGTGCCGGCGAAGGCCGACAGCTTCAAATCGCGGCCGTCGCCTTCTTTCGTCGCACCGTAGGTCGCATCAAAACCCCAACCCACATCTTTGCGCAGGATCACGTTGATCACGCCCGCAATCGCATCGGAGCCGTATTGGGCCGACGCACCGTCGCGCAGCACCTCGATCCGCTCGACGGCGGAAGAGGGAAATGCGTTGAAGTCCACCGACACCGAGCCGCGGCCGATGGAGCCGTTGACGTTCACGAGTGCGCTGCTGTGGCGGCGCTTGCCGTTCACAAGTACGAGCACTTGGTCGGGGGCCAACCCGCGCAACGTCGCCGGCCGGATGTGATCCGTGCCGTCGGTCAGTGACGGCCGAGGAAAATTAAACGAGGGCACCAGCGACTGGAGCATCTGCGAAACTTCGGTGTAGCCGCCCTGCTCCATCTCGGCACGCGTGATCACGTCGATCGGCACCGGTGACTCAACCACGGTGCGGTCATTGAAGCGCGTTCCGGTGGAGACAAACGCCTCCATCTTGATCGGATCGGTCTTGGCGGCCGCCGGGGCCGTTTGCGCCGACAAGGGCGAAAGTGCGCCCGATACGAAGAGAGCGAAGGCAGCCGGAGTCACGGCAGCGATTCGTCGAAACAAGGCACGCAAAGCGACCGTGGTAGTGTTGGTGGGGGAGTTCATACGGCGCGCACCATGACGCACTTTGCGTCACAAACAAGTGACAACCCATCTTTCTCCCACCGCCCTCCCGCAGCCTCGTGCGCCTTTGACGTCGTTGAAATCCCCCCGGCCCACATTTGCATTTGCCGTCGGGATCATGCCATCGTCCCGCCATGTCGCATCCTTCCCCGCGCCTGCGCTTTCTCGCCACAGGCCTGTTCGCCTTGTCTCTCGCCTTCACGCCTGCCCTTCGCGCCCAACGCGCTCCAGTCGAGGCCCAGCACGGCATGGTCACCTCCGTGCACGAACTCGCCTCGCTCGCCGGCCTCGAAATGCTCCAACGCGGCGGCAACGCCATCGACGCCGCCGTCGCCACCGGCCTCGCACTCACGGTCGTGCATCCCTTCGCTGGCATTATCGGCGGCGGCGGTTTTATGCTCATCCGCCTCGCCGACGGCCGCTCCGTCGCCCTCGACTACCGCGAGCGCGCACCCGCCTCCGCCACGCGCGACATGTATGTCGGGCCCGATGGTAATGTCCTGTCCGGCCCCGCCTCCTCCACGGTCGGTTGGCGCGCGAGCGGCGTCCCCGGCTCCATCGCCGGCTTTGCCCTCGCCCTGCAAAAATACGGCTCCGGCAAACTTTCTTGGGCCGATGTTTGCGAACCGGCCCGCCGCCTCGCCGCCGACGGCCACCGCGTCACACCCATTGCCGCCGCGCTCCACCGCACCCACGCCAAACTCCTCACCCAATTCGACGAATCGAAAAAGATTTTCCTCAACGGCGGCGCTTTCTGGAAACCGGGCGACCTCTGGATACAAGCCGACCTCGCCGCCACGTTTGCCCGCCTCCAAAAAAACGGCCCACGCGAATTCTACGAGGGCGCGACCGCCCGCCTCATCGCCGATGCCATGAAAAAAAACGGCGGCCTCATCACCCTCGCCGACCTGCAAGCCTACCAAGTCGCCGAGCGCACGCCGCTCCATGGCACCTACCGCGGCTACGATATCATCACTATGCCCCCGCCCAGCTCCGGTGGCATCGCCCTGCTCCAGATGTTTGCCATGCTTGAGCCACATGACGTCGGCGCGCTGGGCGCACAGTCCGCCGCCAAATATCACCTCTTCACTGAAGTCATGCGCCGCGCCTTTCGCGATCGCGCCGAATACCTCGGCGACCCCGACTTCGTCAAAGTCCCCGTCGCCGAACTCCTCGACCGCACCTACCTGAAAAAACGTATGGCCGACTTCTCGCCGACCCGCGCCACGCCCTCTGAAAAAATCGAACCCGGTCTCGGCACCGTAAAACTCACCTCGCTCCCGCCCGGCTTCCCCGGTCTTTCCCTCTCTCACCACTCAACGCTCAACGCTCAACTCGCGCGCCTCGCGCCAGAATCCACCGAGACCACTCACTTCTCCATCGTCGACGCGGCCGGCAACGCCGTCGCCAACACCTCCACCCTCAACGGCGGCTACGGCAGCGGCGTCACCATCCCGGGCACCGGCATTTTGATGAATAACGAAATGGATGACTTCACCGCCAAGGTCGGCGTGAAGAATATGTTCGGCCTCCTCCAAGGCCCCGCCAACGCCATTGTCCCCGGCAAGCGCCCGCTCTCCTCGATGACACCCACCATCGTCCTCAAAGACAAAAAACTCTTTTTCGTCACCGGCAGCCCCGGCGGCCCCACCATCATCAACACCGTGCTCCAAATCGTGAGCAACGTGATCGACTTCGGTATGAGCGTCACCCAGGCCGTCGAGTCCCCGCGTATCCATCATCAGTGGATGCCCGACTCCCTGAGCTACGAGCGCAACGGCCTCAGCACCGATACCGCCAATATTCTGAAATCTCTCGGCCATTCCTTCAAGGAACGCGCGAGCTACGAAGGGGCCTACCAAGGCGACGGCGAGACGATTATGGTCGATCCTCAGACCAACCTTCGCCTCGGTGCCTCCGACCTCCGCCGCGGCGACTCCAAAGCCGTGGGCTATTAACGGAGCGGCGGTTCCCCAACCGCCGATTATCCGCCTCGCGCGCCGCGGCCTCCACGTGCTTTCTCCGCTCATTCGCGCCTCTCGCATGACATCGCCCCTCATTATTTCCGCGTACCCGCGCGCACGTTCTCTCGTTGCCGCCCTCACCTTCGTCGCCATCAGCGAATCCGCCCTCCGCGCCTCCCCAAAACACCTCATCTGGTTCGACGCTCCCGCCCAACACTTCACGGAATCTACTCCGCTCGGCAACGGTCGCCTCGGCGCCATGGTCTTCGGCGGCATCGCCGAAGAACGCATCGTCCTCAACGAAACCGGCATGTGGTCCGGCTCGCCTCAAGACGCCGATCGACCCGACGCCCACCAATCGCTCCCGGAGATCCGCCGTCTCCTCCTCGACGGCAAAAACGTCGAGGCCGAGGCCCTCGTCAACCAACACTTCACCAGCGCCGGCCTCGGTTCCGCCCGCGGTCGCGGCGCCAACGCCCCCTACGGTTCCTACCAAACCCTCGGTAATCTTCGCCTGAAATTTCATTACCCCGCACCGCCCACGTCCGCCCAATCGAAAATCGAAAATCC
>CAMATV010000294.1 GCA_945861235.1 Opitutus sp. GAS368 | reverse complement strand
GCGTCATACCAGATTTTGAAGTTGGCGTGGCCGACCTGTTTGATCGCGGCGACGATTTCCGCGGAGGAGCCGCTGCCGCCGCCGTGGGGTTTCATGACGAGCTTGATGCCGCGTTCTTGGGCGAAGGCGGCGGCGTCGGCCATGATCTTGAAATAGTGGGCGTAGCGCTCGGGTTTATCTTCGCCAAACGTGAGGGCGAACTCGACGCCCATGGTGTGGCCGTTGGCGATTTGCGTGCGAGTGTCGGCGAGGGCCTCGGCGAGGGGTAGGGCGGTCTTCACTCGGAGGGCGGTCATGTTGACCTTGAGGCCGCGGGCCGCGATCTTGGCTTTGAGGGCGGCGAGGTATGCGGGCGTGGCGTTGGCGCTGGTGAAAACGTCGTCCTTCGTCGGGGAGAGGAGTCCGGTGTGCGTGTAACCGGCGGCTTTGATCGCATCGAGGGTGTCGTCGAAGGACCACTTGGTCCACGGACGGTTGAAGCAGCCGATGGGCCAGCGAGGGGCCGCCGCCGGCTTGGTCGCGGCGATGCTGTTGCGCGGGAGCAGACCCACGGCGAGGCCGGCGGTGGTGGCGGTGAGAAATTGGCGGCGAGTGAACGGGGTGGTGATCATAGGAAAAAGGCAACGCAGAGACGAGAGACTCCACGCGGAAGAGGGCGGGCGAGCAATCCCGAAGACCACGCTTGCAGGTGAGGCCCCACGGCAGTGTCAAAGTCGTTTCGCCAATCTTTCCTCTTTCTCTTTATCTTTCTCATTCGTCAGGCCTCCGGCTCGGAGAGGCTTGTCGGCCGCAGAGATAGATGAGGAGGAAGAGGAAAGAGAACGATTACTGGGCGCGCGACCGGACTTTGACGCCGCCGTGGGGTGAGGCCCGGGAAGCGCGAATCCTTGTCCGGGGCCGTGCGTCTGTCGCGAGTCGGCAGTGGTGGATAGAAATCCGTTTGCCCTCGGGCCAGCGGTTCACCTTTCTCTCGCTGCTCTTCAGAAAAGTACTCCCAAACAAAACTCATGAAAATCCGTATCCTCCTCCTCTCCCTCATCTGCGCCGCGGTTACCTTGCCGGGCGCTTCTGCCGCTGAAGGCAAAGCCAAATCTGGTGACAAACCAGAAAGCGAACTCAGTGGTCACATGGACAAGATGAGCGGCGCGTTCCGCAAGCTGAAGCGCCAGATCGCTGATGCGACCAAGAACGAAGACTCCCTCAAGCTCGTAGCCACGATCAAGGCCGAGTCGGCTGCGTCGACTAAACTGACGCCGGAGTGGAAGCCCGAGCAGAAGGAAAAATATCAGGCCAAGATGAAAGACTTTAACGCGAAGGTCGGAAAGCTCGAGATGGCCCTGAAGGCCGGCAAGAATGACGAAGCCGCCAAGATCGCCGATGAACTCGGTGCGGCGCAAAAAGAAGGCCACAAGGAGTTCAAGAAGCCCGACGAGAAGAAGAAGTAATCGGGCTCGCGCTCGGAGCGAATCGTTTTTGACCGACGTCGCCGGACTTTTCCGGCGACGTTTTTTTTGGGCGCGGTGGGCGGGGCCGGGGGTGCGCGTCGGGCGAGGGAGTGCGCGGTAGTATCATGCTCATTCCACGTTGTGTTTAAGATGAGCCAAATGACGGTCTTTGGTAGGAGCCTGCTTGCGGGCGATTCAGGACGTCGCAATCGCCTGCAAGCAGGCTCCGACCCCAAGCCGGTTAAGCTCATCTTGAAAGCGAATGGGAATCATCACGGCAGTTGAAACGCGGACGACGCGGCGGTCGCGGAGGACGCGGAGGACGCGGAGCCAGTCAGGACAAAATGAAGCGCGCGAGCGGTTCACGTGTCGGGTGAGACATCCACGCTGCACCCCATGCGCGGCGACGAGCGCCGGCCCTACGGTTGCCGGGCGAAATGGCGGTCCGCGAAGTCGAGATACTGGGCCCAATCGTAGGCGTTGATGTCGTGTTTTCCGGTGCGAAGGTGATAACCGATTGTGTTGCCGACGGGCGTGTCGACGGGCGGTTGAGCGGCCACGCCGAGGCCTTTTTTGCCATAGAGCGTGTAGACGGGCTCGGCGAATTTGGCGGCGAGGAACTCACCGAGGGGATCGGCGTGCAGGTCCTCGGACGCGCTGGCCACGTAGAGTGGGCGGGGTGCGCTGAGGGCGAGGAGTTGGTGCTGATCGACGGGAAGCGCGGCCTCGCGGGCGTTGTAGGCGCGGAAATTGAGGGCGAACCAGTGGGGAAAATTTCCGTTTAACATCGCGACGGTTTCGCCGAAATCGCGTTTGCTGAGGGCGGCACCGCCGGCACCGGAGTCGTTGGAGATGACGAGGGCGAAGCGTTCGTCTTGGGCGCCGGCCCAAAGCGCCGCTTTACCGAGGCGGGAGTGGCCGTGGACGGCGACCCGCTTCGCGTCGATCTCCGGATCGGAGGCGAGCACATCGAGCGTGCGGCTGAGGCCCCAAGCCCAGATGCCGATGGCACCCCAAGCATCGGGGGCGCGTTGCTCGGTGGTGCCGGTCTTGAACAAAGCACCGATGGATTCTGCAATCCCGCCGACGTGGTCGGGGCAGAGGTCGCCATAGTAGGCGCTGATCGTGGCGTAGCCGCGAGCGATGATTTTTTCGACTTCCCAACGGTGGGCGTGAGCGCCGCGGGTTTTTTCAGTGGCGCGATGGTTGGCGATACCGAACTCGGTGCTGGCGCGCATCCATGCGGTCGAGAGTGTGATGCCCGGGTCGGCGTTGACGCACTGGTTGCCGAAGTAGTTTAGCCCGAGGAAGGCGGGGTAGGGCGCGGTGCCGGCGTTGGGTTGATAGATGAGGACGTGGAGCTTCGGGCCGTCCGGTTGCGCGGTGAAGCGGAGGGTGATTTCTTTCCGCGTGGCCTTGCCGCCGAGGGCGGTGCGATCGACCGAAGTGGTCTCCCAACGCATCCCCACGGGACGACCGGCGGGAGTGCGGCCGTAGACGTCGCGCGCGAAGAATTCCAAGAGCGCCGGGCGACTTGCGTGCCACGCAGCCGAGTCGCGAAGCGGTTTTCCGTCGATAGCGACAAGCACGTCGGGGATGGGGAGTGTGCCCACCTTTGATTCATCCCGATTAGCGGCAGCGAAGACCTGCGGAAGGGCTAGGATAATCAGCGCCGCGACGGTGCGGGTGGTGAATGTGGTCAGGGAGGTTTTCATTGCGAGGGGCAGGTGAGCGGGCGAGTTTTTTCCGGGAGCGGGAGTGGACCCCTAGACGGAGGGTTCTGATCGCTGATTTCAAGCTGTCAGAAAACTGCCGCGAATGAGTGCGGCGCAAAGGATCGGTGTCGTTCCGAGAATTTCCCTTTGATCTCGCGCGCGTCTCCACCCTTATGCCGCCATGTCGTTAAGTGTCGTTGGCCAGCGTTGCATGAGTGAGCGGGAACCTGAACTGGGTCTCGGCGTGGTTGCGCGCGTCGATCCGGCGGCGAAACGCATCGGCATCGAATTTCCCGCCAGCCGAGAAAATCGTCTCTACGCCCTCGGCACGCCCGTGTTGAAACGCGTGCAGTTCCGTGCGGGCGAGGCCGTCACCACCCGGGACGGCGTGGCGCTCACCATCGATTCGGTCGAGGACGCCGCCGGTCTCCTCACCTACCTTTGCGGCGGCCGACGCGTGCGCGAAGATGCCATCTCCGACGTCACCAGCGTGGATCTTCCGCAGGAGCGACTCCTGGCCGGCCAGACCGATCCCGGCGAAGTCTTCGACCTGCGCTATCGCGCGCTCCAGGCGCAGGCCAAGTTCCGCCAGTCCGATGTGCGCGGTTTCCTAGGTGGCCGGCTCGAACTCATCCCGCACCAATTATACATTTTGCAGGAAGTTTCCTCGCGTCAGGTTCCGCGTGTCCTCCTCGCGGACGAAGTCGGGCTCGGGAAAACCATTGAGGCATGTCTCATCCTCCAGCGGCTCCTCGCCGTCGGCCAAGCGAAACGCGTCCTCATTCTCGTTCCCGAGTCACTCACGCACCAGTGGTTCGTCGAACTCCTGCGCCGCTTCAATCTTTGGTTCAGTATCTACGACGAAGCCCGCTGCGTCGCCTGCGAGCAGAGCGACCCCGGTCAAAATCCGTTTCTCGCCACCCAACTCGCTCTCTGCGCCGTGTCGTTTCTAGCGGGTAACGAGGCCCGCCGCGACCAAGCCCTCGCTGCCGGCTGGGACATCGTCGTGGTCGACGAAGCCCATCACCTCGCGTGGACGCCGACTGCCGCCAGCCCCGACTACGCGCTCGTCGAGCAGCTGGCCCAGCGCAGCCCGGGACTGCTTCTCCTCACCGCCACGCCCACGCAGCTCGGCCTCGTCGGTCACTTCGCACGCCTGCGTCTGCTCGATCCGGCGCGCTACGCCGACTTCGAGCAGTTCGTCGCCGAGTCCGAGACCTTCGGCACCATCGCCGGGATTGCGGAGAAAATCATCGAGCAAAAACCGCTCGCGCCCAAAGACCGGACGGCGTTAAAAAAAATCTTCAACCGCGATCCCGCGCGTCTCGCCGAACACCTCGGTGCGCTCGCCAAGGCGAAACCCGGCGCCCGCGAAGCGTTGCTCAAGACGCTCCTCGACCAACACGGCACCGGTCGCGTCGTGTTTCGCAATACCCGCGCGGCGATGACCGGCTTTCCGAAACGTAAATTCTGTCCCACCCCGCTCGACGCCGGCCAAAATCTCACGCACCTCGCGCGTATTTCCCGCGAACTCGAGGCCGAAGAAACCGGCGAGGACGGCGCGCTCCGCTACGCCTTCCGCGAGGACCCTCGTCTCGACTGGCTCGTCGCCTTTTTGCTCGCGCAACGTCCGGCCAAGATCCTCCTCATCTGCAAATCCCAGCGCA
>CAMATV010000293.1 GCA_945861235.1 Opitutus sp. GAS368 | reverse complement strand
AACGGTCGCGACCACAACCCGCACGGCTTTTCGATGTGGCTCGCCGGCGGCGGCATCAAAGGTGGGCAGGTGATCGGTTCCACTGACGCCGTGGGCTTGCGCGCCGAGTCGGAAAAAGCGCACGTGCACGACATCCACGCGACCATTCTACATTTGCTCGGTCTCGACCACACACGCCTGACGTTCCGTCGCAACGGCCGGAACGAGCGCCTCACCGATGTGGCCGGAAATGTGATACGAAAAGCGCTTGCGTGACGGGGAGCGCCGGAGCGCGCGGCACGCGGGGAGCGACTGCGCCGTGCCGAGCTGCACGCGGTGGAGCGACCCGCAGGGTGCCTGCACGCCGATGAGGAGCGACAGCCCGCGATGGTTGCAAACCGACTTGTCGTGCTCTGGGGCGAAGGCGAGGCTCACCCGGTCATTAACACGGGCACGCTCTATCATGGATCGTGGGCGGAAAAATCCCGTTTCACCGGGGCTTCGCGCGGATGTTGGCCTCTCAGGTGGGCGCGGACTTTGCGCCGGCACACCCGTGCGCAGTGTAGTTGAAAAACGGATTTATGGCCTTCCGGAAACCGCCGCAAACTCACGGACGGCCAAGCCTGAGCCACTCCGGAGGTGGGCCGCCGCGTCTCGGCGGCGGCATGGGCTGCGGCGAGTGCGTGACCGCGCTGGCGGTCGGTGGATCCTCGGAGCCCTAAAGCGAGAACGTGAGGTGATGGGCCAAGGCGTGCTGGCGAATCCCGTAGAACGAGGCAAAGGCGCGGAGATGTTGGGCTTTGGCGTCATCCGGCGTGCCGGCCGGTCGGGTGCGAATTGCGGAAATCATGAGGTTTTTCGCGGTGTGCTCCGTGGCGATGAATTCGAATACCTTGGTCTTGTAACCGGCCCACTCCAGGAGTTGGGCGCGGAGGGCATCGGTGACGAACTCGGATTGCCGCTCTTGGAAAATGCCGTGACGCAGTGCGTCGGCGAGGATGGGCGGCGGGGTGAGTTGCGGGCGGAGCTCCTGCTGGCAGCAAGGTGAAACGACGAGCAGGCGAGCTTGGTCGGCGAGTCCGCGGGCGAGGGCGTCGTCGGTCGCGGTGTCGCAGGCGTGGAGGGCGATGAGCAGATCGCAGGCTTCAAGCGGCGTGTCGGCGATCGTGCCGGCGCGGAAGGTGAGGCGGTGGGCGAGGCCGTGTTGGGCGGCGACACGATTGCACAGGGCGACGAGCTCGGGGCGGGACTCGATCCCGGTGACGTGGGCGCGTTCGCCGAGGAGGGCGGCGACGGCGAAGGTGAGGTAGCCTTTGCCGGATCCCGCGTCGACGACGCGGAGTTGAGCGTTGAGGGCTGAGGGTGGAGAGCCCGGAGGTGAAAGGGGAGCGTCGGAGCTGGCGGCAATGGGAGGTGGAGCGTCGGGGAAGGCCTCGGCGACGAGGTGGCTGAGGAGTTCAGCAAATTTTTGGATTTGGCGAAATTTATCGGCCATGCCGTCGCGTGGTTGTCCCCGATTATTGGTTACGCCGAGGGAATCGAGCCACGGGGCGTTAGCGGGGATGAGGTGGTGTTTGGGGGCGTTGTGGGCCGCCGGCGGAGGCGGGGCGGACGGGACGGAAAGCGGTGTGGACTTCACGCGGAGGCGTGCGCTGCCGTCGGAGTGAAATTCCAACTGGGCGATTTGGGTAGCGGTGAAGAGGTGGGCGTCGAGAAAGTCGCGGCCAAGAGCGGCCTCGATCAGGGTGATGGCCTCGGCGGGAGCGTGGTTTTTCGTGACGTCGCGCGTGGCGTGGCGCCACACGAACGAGAGCTGGAGTCCCGCTTTGAGGGCCACGGGTCGGACGAATACATTTTGCAGTGTGGGATCGGCCCGGGTGAGGGCGGGCGCGGGTTTGCCGAGGGTAAGCTTGGTCAAAGTGCCGTCGGTGAGGGCGGATCGTAGGAGGGGCAGGAAACGTTCGAGAGCGGTCGGTTGCGGCATGACTGAAAGCGTATGAGCACGGAGAGTCGGGATAGCGCGGAAAAAATTTGGGCAACGAACGGGGACGTTGAAAGTGTCGGCGGCTCTATTTGAGCGACGCGGGTTGGATGTAGAAATCGTGGGGCGTGCGGCGCCAGATCAGACCGGAGGGGCGCGCGTGGCGGGGGCGGTGAAGGGGTATTCGTAGCGAACGACGCGCAGGTGGCGCGGCGGTTTTTGCGGGAAAGAATTTTTTTCGGCCACGGCGAGGACTGCGGGTGTGCCGCGCAGCACAGGTTCGCAGACCGAGAGGAACGAGGAGTTATGCGTGGGATGGCCGAGGGCAGCGAACCAGAGTTACCAGTCGAGGGGAGGTCGCTGCCCTCGAAGACACGTTCCCTGCGCGGGTGGGTCATAACGGCGAAGAGCCCCGAGCGGTTGGATGAGCGGCGTGACACGTGGCCGCGAGTCGGAGGAAACGTTTGTCACGTATTACGTGACAAACGGTGAAGTGAGGAACGCGGCGCGGTGCCGGCAGGTGAGGGGGGCGAAAAGGAAAAATGGAATGAGGAGCTCGCGGGTAAACATGCCGGCGCAGGCGGCACAGTGAAACCAGACGGGGAGCGCGTGGGCCCAAGAGGCGAGTCGCGTGGGGAGCGGTGGGTTTCGTAGTGAAACGTAAGCGCGGTCAGGTCGCACCACGAAACGTCGCCGCTCAGGAGTTTCACGGCGCGGACAAGAGCATCAGGCGGAAAAGGAGCCAGACGGGCAGGAGGCAGGCGAGGCCGGTCGTGCAGAGTACGTTGAGTTGAGGGCGGACGGGCCGTCACCGATGAACCAGCAGAGCGAGAGGAGTTGCGCGTGCGCGGAGTCTTTTCCGAGTTGGCGTTTCCGTGCTACCGCAGGACGGCGTCGAAAGAAGCGAGCCCACGGACTACACGGAAGAGGTGAGGCGGAGCGAGCGGTGGGCGGACGAAGGTCGGCTTAAGGGAGGAATTCGTTGGTGAAGGCCGTGGCGGGGGTGAGCTTGCCTTTTGCGAGGAGGCCGAGGGCTTCGAGCTGGGCGATTTGTTCGGCGTAGCGCGCGGCCTCGAGTCGACCGATGTTCTTCGGGCCGCCGTGGGCGTCGCGGCCGGTGACGAGTTTTTCGGCGATGATGGCTTGGCGTGAGAAGGCGAGGAAGGCGTCGGTGTTCGGCGCGTGGGCTTTTTTCAACGCGGTGTGAGCGGGAGTCGGATCACCCTCGAGGTAGTCTTGCCAACCGCGGAGGTAGGCGCGGGTGAAGGCGCGGAGTTCGGCGGGGCGCTCGCGGGCGAATTTTTTATTGGTGATGAGCACAGCGTAGGCGCGGAAGCCGGCGTCCCACGTGGAGAGGAAGCGAGGGGGCTTGCCGCCGGCCTGCGTGATGTGGTGGGGCTCGGCGATGAAGTAGCCCTGTTGGAGTGCTTGTTTGTTACCGAGGAACGCGGCGACGGAGAAATTCTGAGGAACCTCGTTGATCTTCAGGTGGTATTTTTCCACGAGGAATTTGAGAAAAGGCCAGCCGGGACGAGCGATGATGGTCTGGCCGTTGAGGTCGGCGAAGGTGCGGACGGGGCTATCGGCGTGGACGAGAATTCCGGACGGATCGTCTTGGAAGACGGCCACGAATTGGACGAAGGGGAGGCCCTCGGCTTGTTGGAGCAGGGTGGCAGTGGAGTCGGCTTGGGCGATGTCCACTTTACCGGTGGCGACGCTGGGCATGACTTGCGCGCCGGGTCCGCCGGGCAGCAGAGTGACGTCGAGGCCCTCTTCGCGGAAAAAGCCACGAGCGAGGGCTTGGTAGAGACCGCCGTGTTCGGGCTCGGGGACCCAGTCGAGTTGGACGGAGATTTTTGCTGGGGCGGCCGCCGCGACGGCGGAGTTGAGCGCGAAGAGCTGAGTGCTGAGAGCGAGGAACAAAATACGGCCGAGGGAGGACAGCGGGCGGCGTGAGCGGAGCTTCATGGGAGATTATTTGTCGGTGGTTTCGTAGGAGTCGTGCCACTTGTGGAGAACGAGCCAGCTGAGTGAAAGGACGCCGGCGGTGAAAATAAAACCGAGGATACACGTGGTCGCGGCGGTTGCGAAGAGCGCGGCGTATTTGGCTTGGCTGGAGTAGATGATCGCTTGGAAGCCGAGACCGCCGCCGTCGCCGGCGGAACTGCCGGCGGTGTAGTCACCGACGAGGGCGCCGATGGGTGCGAGGGTGGCGGCGATGCGCAGGCCGGTGAAAAAGTAGGGCAGCGCAGCGGGCACGCGGAGATAAAGGACTTGTTGGAGGCGACTGGTGCGCCACATGGCGAAGAGCTCAACGAGGTGGCGATCGGTGGAGACGAGGCCCTGTGTGGTGTTCACCACGAGGGGGAAAAAACAGATGAGAAACGTGATGATCGTGACGCTTTTGAGGCCGGCCCCGACCCAGATGACGAGGATCGGCGCAAACACGATCACGGGCGTCATCTGCAAGATCATCAGGTAGGGATAAAGGCCGATGCGGACCAACCGCGAGAGCGAGAGGGCGAGTGCGAAGAACGAGCTGACGATGACGGCTAGGGCGAAGCCGAGGAGCGCGCCTTGAGTGGTGTTGAGGGCGGCGCGGGCGAGCGAATCGGCGTGCGTGCGAAACGCGGTGACCACGGCGGTGGGCGTCGGCAAGAGAAAGCGGAGCTCCTCGGAGAGCAGCGCGTGGGCGGCATACCACGCGGCAATGACGAGTGCACCGGTCGCGGCGGGAAGAAAAATGGTTTGGAGCCGGCGGGACATGCGCGTTCAGACGGTGTCGGGTTCGACGGAACGCAGAAGGCGGGAGACGTCGGCGACGAGATCGTGGTAGGGACGGGAGAGGCGGGTGGCTGCGGTGCGAGGGTA
>CAMATV010000292.1 GCA_945861235.1 Opitutus sp. GAS368 | reverse complement strand
CACGTCGATAAACTTCCGGTGCGACTCGAAAAAACCGTCCGCCCGCGCCTTTGACCGATAACATTCTTCGCTCACAAACACGCCGCCGCCGAGTTCCGTCCGCTGCCGCTGCCCGACCGCGATCGCCCGCACCCGGTCCGCCGTAGGCGAACCCGCGCGCAGCAATTCGTCCGCATACGCCCATGCGACGTCGAAACCCGGCAGTGGGGCGATCCGCGCCCGCACGTTGTTGATCGATCCATAGAGAGCCATATCCGCGACTCCATTCGGCGCGCTCCGCACTGGCAAGCCGCGAAACCCCGGATTGCGAAACCCCGGATTGCGAAACTCCGAATTGCCCGCGCGCCCCCGTCTTTGGTCCGCGCACTCCCATCACTCCGCTCAGGGTCGTCGCACCCTCCGATTTTCAAGACTTCTCCGCGGTGATGAAAGGCGTGAGCCGCCCTCCCGGCCTAAATCTCGCCGACGGCCACGCATCACACACTGCCCGCCTCTGCCCGAGCCGCCCGAGCCGCCCGGGCGCGCTCCGGCTCCCCACCAGCAGGGTCACTCCGCGCCGGCGCTATGGTTTTTGCGTCGGCACCGTCTGCGGTCGCCCAAATGTCTCCGCCGTCACTGGCGGGTTCGCCTCCACATTTTCGATCACGGTATGCTGCATGATCTTTCCGTCTGACAGCACCGCGACCTTGTGCGGCACCAACACCCCGTCGACTGGCCGATAGTCTTCGTAGCGCGTCACGATCTCCACCCTGCGCCCGCTCACACTGTTCCGGTGCTCAATGCGGGCCACGATAAAATACGTCTCCGCATCCACGAGCAGGGAAAAGGTGTCCGTCAGCTTTCGCGTCACCAAAATCCGCACCACCTTCCGGCCCGCCACCTCCAGCTCACCCGCGTAGTCGCAGACAAAACCGCGCGCCGCCCCCGCGACCAGCGGATCGTCGAACTCCGAGTCGCTGGCAAAGACCCGCCCCTCCGTCACTCCCATCGGCTCGTAGCGCGGCGGCCAAACACCCGTGTCAAACTTCCACGGGACGTCGACCCCGTCGCTCGCCTGCACCAGCGAACGCCCTTCCGCTCCCGTCTCGAGCCGCAGTCGGTTCGGTCTCGCAGCGATCATCGTAAACCGCACTTTTTTTCCGCCCGTCAACACATAGCCCGATGCGCGCAGCCCGACCAACGCGTCAATCCGCTCCTTGCCGCCAATCACCTCCACGTGAATCCGCGCTACGTCCGCTGCCTGATCAGCCCACGCCAGACCGACGACCAACAGCCAGCCGAAAAAATATTTCCACATCCGCATGGCGGAGACTCACACAGCCAGCACCCCCACGACAAGCCCAGCGCGCACACCCGTTCACGTCGACCTCCCGCTTTGCGATGATTGCCCGCTTTGCGATGATTGCCCACCGCCCCACCCGGCATAGACCGCGAGACCCCCCTCTCGCGCCCAGCCCACTCATCCGCTTTTTTTTGACGTCCACTCTGGCGACCGCGCGAGCCGCGTTCGCCGCTTGGCGCAACTCCGCCCGCTCCTCGATGGCGTCACTCGGTCCGGCGTCATCGTCATCAACACCGGATCATTTTGTCCGTCCGTCGGTGGCCATACCGTCGACGTCATCCCCCACTCTCCTCACCGTGCGGCGGATCGCAGCCCGCGGCGGCGAATTTTTCACCGGGGCGGCGGTGGCCGCATGCGCACTTTAATTTGTCGTTGCGCAGAGTCCCTCCTTGCAGGCCGACGCGGCAATCCATCTGACTCCCCGCATGAGTATCACGTTTGGTTGGTGGCACCGCGATCCCGTCGAGGGAAAATATCAGATCAATGCCGATGTCCATGGCGGCAACATCGAGTGGACCCGCCACCAGGGCCATCACACGTCGTGGCTACCCCACACACCCAGCAATGAGGACCGGGAACGCCTCGTCTACGAAGCCGAGAAACGCGTCCCCCGCCGGCTCATCACGCAAAAACAATTCGAGGAAATCAAACGGCTCAGCGAAAACGCCGGTCCCGGAAAAATCTCCGGCAAACGCATCACCGGACTCGGGCCGTCCTTCACTTAATTCCCCGTTGCGTTCAAGACCGTCCCCGGGCCGATCTTTTGTCGGCGGCCTGCTTGCCGGTGACGCTCATCTTGAAAGCGAATGAGGATCAGACCGGCGCCGTGGCCAAGGCGGGATCAAAACGACCACCGCACCCGCAGCCCGTGGAGCCAATCCGTCGCGCGGCTGCCAAGCCCGCGGCTGACGCCGTAGTCGAACTGTAAACTCTTCGACACATCCCAGGTCGCGCCCGCGCCCATGCCGCCCGCAAAACTGGACAACGTCGACGACGAGACGCCCAACGTCGCTTCGGCATACACCCCCAGTGGGCCGACGATGTGCTGCCGCACAAATCCACTCATCAACCACCGAGAGTCGTAGCCGTTGTTGGCATCATTCCGCACCACGTCCCACGACGCCATCGCACCCGCCGCCGTGCCCGCCCCGAGCGACATCGCCCACGGAAAAATCACCCCGCCCTCCACATGGTCGTTGCCGACTCCTCCCGTGCTCGTCGGCACCTTGACATAGGGAATCACCGCCGCCGCGGCCCCGAGCTGCGCGTTGCGCCAATACGTCCACTTCGTCCGCAGCGTCACATCGCCCAATCCCGACCTCCGCTCACTCGCGCCGCGAAACTCATACGTTTGCCGCAGGAAGAACTGCATTCCAATCTGCGCATCCACATCCTTCGTGATACCCGTGGACAAAATTGTCGTCGCCAGGCCCAACGCACTGAACTTGTTCGGTCCCGAATCATCTCGGTTAAACGCGAGTGAGATCGCGTCCATCCGTACGAGAAATTTCCCGGGCGCGATGGTCTCCGGTGTCTCGGTGACCTGGGCCGCGAGGCGGACAGCGAGGGTGGCTAACAGCAAAACGAGTGAGGCGATCTTCATCAGGTAGGCGTGCAGTGTTCGCCATCGCCGCGCCGCGCAGCCAGCCAAAACTTACGTCGCGCCACGCCTTTCCCCCTTGCCCGCCCGTTCGCCCGCCACGCACACTGCGCTCCGATGTCCCCGTCGTTTGCGCGGCTTGTGTTCGCTCTCACCGCCGTATTTTTCGGTGCGTTTTTCCTCTGGCCGATTTTTCAAATCCTCAAGGGTGGCTTCATCGACGCCGACGGCCACCTCACCTTCGCCTACCTGACCGCAGTTCTCTCCGACCCCACGTATCTCGGCGGCCTGCGCAATTCATTTTTGCTCGCCTGCGCGGCCACGACGCTCGCCCTCCTCATCGCTCTACCGCTCGCGTTTATCAGCGACCGCTTCCGCTTCCCGTTAAAAGGTCTCCTCGGCTCCTTCGTACTGATCCCGATGATCCTGCCGCCCTTCGTCGGCGCCATCGGCATTAAACAAATGTTCGGACAATACGGCGCACTCAATGCCCTGCTCAGCCAGCTCGGCCTGCTCGCTCCCGGTGCCACGATCGACTGGTTTGCGACAAACCAATTCTGGGGCGTCGCCATCGTCGAGGCCCTCTCGCTCTACCCCATCATTTACCTCAACACGGTCGCCGCCCTCGCCAATATTGACCCCGCGATGGAGGAGGCCGCGCAAAATCTCGGCTGCACCGGCTTCCGCCGTTTCCGGAAAATCACGCTGCCGCTCATTATGCCCGGCCTCTTCGCCGGCGGCACCATCGTCTTCATCTGGGCCTTCACGGAACTCGGCACGCCCCTCGTCTTCGACTACGCGCAAGTCACCAGCGTCCAAATTTTTTACGGCCTCAAAGACATTGGCGGCAACCCGTTCCCCTTCGCCCTCGTCGCCGTGCTGCTCGCCGCCTCCGTCACACTCTACGCCATCGGCAAAGGCCTCTTCGGCCGCGCCGGCCACGCCATGATGGCCAAGGCCACCAGCTCAGGCGGACCGCGCGCCCTGCCCCGCCCCGCCGCCTGGGCCTGCACCACTCTTTTCGCCGGCGTGACCTTTCTCGCCGTGCTCCCGCACCTGGGCGTGATGCTCGTCGCCTTCTCGCGCGACTGGTATGGCACCCTCCTCCCGCAAGCCTACACCCTCGACAACTTCGCCCTCGCCCTCGGCCACGACCTCACCGTCCCCGCCATCGCCAACAGCCTGAAATTCGCGAGCATCGCCACGCTCATCGACCTCGTCCTCGGCATCGCCATCGCCTACGTCATCGTCCGGTCAAAACTCGCCGGCCGCCAAATCCTCGACTTCCTCGCAATGCTCCCGCTCGCCGTCCCTGGCCTCGTCCTCGCGTTCGGTTACCTCGCAATGTCTCAGGAAGGAAAATTCTTCTCGTTCCTCAACCCCGTCCGCGATCCCACGATTCTGCTCATCATCGCCTACTCCGTCCGCCGCCTCCCCTACGTCGTGCGCTCCGCCGTTGCTGGCTTCCAACAGACGAGCGAAACCCTCGAAGAAGCCGCCCAAAACCTCGGCTGCCCGCCCCTCAAATCGCTGGTCAAAATTACGCTCCCGCTCATTGCCGCCAACCTCATCGCCGGCGGCCTCCTCGCCTTCGCCTTCGCGATGTTGGAGGTGAGTGACTCCCTCATCCTCGCCCAAAAACAAATTTATTACCCCATCACGAAAGCGATCATGGAACTCTTCCCCTTGCTCGGCGACGGCAAGTTCCTCGCCAGCTCCCTCGGCGTCTGGGCGATGGTCTTCCTCGGCATCACTATCGTGGGCATGAGCCTGCTGCTCGGCAAAAAGCTCGGGGCGATTTTTCGAGTATGACGACGTTCGCGCGTTTTCGCTCTTTCGTCGCGCGACGAAGGCGTCCGCTGCAGATCGCCTTGTTGGATTTCCTTGCTGCCTTTTCGCGGCCGGTACGC
>CAMATV010000291.1 GCA_945861235.1 Opitutus sp. GAS368 | reverse complement strand
CGGTGATGACGGGGAGATGAGCCAACGACTCGTCCATGCCGATCAGGACAATGCCGAGATTGCCGCGACGGCGGCGGCGGCCGGTTTCGGTCGCGACGGGAATCCGGCGTTGCCGCAGCCGACGGTAATCGAGCCGCGTGATCGCATCGAGCACGCGCTGGCGAATATCGGGGCGCACGGAATCGGGCGTGTTGAGCACCCGCGAAACGGTGCCGATGGCGACATCGGCGGCGGCGGCAACATCGACGACGGTGGGGGAAGGAGCGAGTGTGGCCATAGGCAGGGAAATCTAGCGGGACGGCGCGCTGGCAGCCGCAGCGCGGACAGTCATTTCTTGGGCGCCGACGGACGTGCGCCAGCGACGGAGTTTTTCGCGCAATTCGGAGGCGAGCGCGGGTTGTGCCGTTGCGAGGTCATTCTTTTCGCCAGGATCGGCCGTGAGATCGAAGAGACTGACCGCGGGACCCCGCGCGAGCAGGGCACCCTCCTGCCACTCGAGCAGTTTGTAGCGGCCCGCTCGAATCGCGCTCGCCGGACGCAGGTCCCCGAGGTGATGGTAGTGTGGATAGTGCCAGTAGATCGCCTCACGAACGAGCGGCACGCCAGTGCGCAGATGATTCAGGAGACTGACACCGTCGGGAGGTAGGTCGGCCGCGGTGACGCCCGCGGCGGCGAGGAGCGTGAAGAAAAGATCATGGGTAATCGCGGGCTCGGCACTCGTGGTGCCGGCGCGCGTCACGCCCGGCCAGTGCAGTGCGAGCGGCACGCGAATGCCGCCTTCCCACAGTGTCGCCTTGCCCCCGTGAAAAGGCGTCTGCGCTTGCTGGGGCCCGATGTTGCCGTTGTCCGAAGTGAAAACGACGAGGGTGTTTTCGGCGAGCACTGCCGCCCCGAGTGCCGCGAGCAGGCGCCCGACCTCCTGGTCCATGCGCTCGATCATCGCGGCCATGACGGGAATGTTCTCGGGCTGATTGGCGCCGGGTTTACGCCGGTATTTTTCCACCAGAACCGCTTCCTCCCCCAACGGCGTGTGCACGACGTTATGCGCGACGTAGCAGAAAAACGGACGCGCACGGTTGGCGTGAATGAACGCGATCGCCCGGTCGGTGATCTCGACGGCGTTGTGCGCGTCGGGCTTGATCGGATCGACGTCCGCTTGCTCGGGCTTGCGCGTGTGAAAAACCGTGTCGAAACCCTGCGACTCGGGATCCATCGGACGATGCGGTTGGTAGTTATAGTCGGCGGCGAGATGCCACTTGCCGAAAAGACCGGTAGCGTAGCCGCGTTCCTTAAGGCGCTCGGAGAGCGTGCGCTCGGCGAGGGGCAGACCCTGCTGCATCTTGGGCGTGACGAGCGGCTTTTCCTCCCATGGCCGACCGGGGATGTAGTCGGTCAAGTGGAGGCGAGCGGGATATTTTCCGGTCATCAGCGCCGCCCGCGTCGGCGAGCAAATTGGCGCGGCCGCGTAGGCGTCGCTAAAGCGCACCCCCGAGCGCGCCAAGCGGTCGATGTTCGGTGTTTCGTAATAAGCAGAGCCGTGGTAGCCGACCTGATTCCAGCCCATATCGTCGGCCAGGATGACCACGATATTGGGCGGACGCGGTGGGTTCGTCGGATCGGCGGCGCGCACCACCAGGCTGGAGCCGAACATCGCGAAGAATAAAACGGGGAGCCGTTTCATGGTTCAGTCGTCGGTCGGATTGCCGGTGACGGATTTCACGCGGCCGTATTCGAATTCCGCGCGCATCACCTCGCGCCCGTCCGGCGCCAAGAGCACCGCCGGGCCTTCGGCGTGGAAGTCGCGCCATGAAGACCGCGTGCGGACGCCGCCGGTCGGCCAATAGGTCGCGCGGTCGGATGCACCGTCACTACGATGTTCGCGCGTCCACGCGAGTGCGCCATCGGAGGCGTAAAAGGTTTCTCGAGCGGTGAGCACACCGAGGGCGTAAGTGGCGGTGCGTTGCGGGCGCCCGTCCGGGAGCAACCAGCTGGCAGATCCGTGCAACAGAAAGCGTCCGTCGTCCGCGATACCACCGGCGTAACGCAGATGGACGCGGCCCTCCGCGTCGCGCTCGACGAAATCGCGGACGTCGCGCACGCGTGTGGCGGAATTTCCTCGCAGCTGCGCCTCGTCGGCGAGGGCGAGACGCGCGTCGCCGCGGAGAATCCACTCCTCGTTCAACTCAAAATGGAGGCACGGCTCAGTCATCGTGGCGATCAGGTGAATCACGCCGTTCGGGGCCTGCCGGGCGACGGTGTAGCCGAGGGTGTCACCGCCGAGTTGTTTGGCCCGAGTCGCAGTTTCGTGGGGCTGCGTGCCAATGAGTTTGCGGGTGTGCCACGTTTCGCCGTCGTCGTCCGAGAGCGCGACGAGGGCCCCGCGCTCGGTGAAACCGGCGGGCTGCGAGCCTTTCTCGTTTTGGAGATCGCCCGCGAAAAACAGGCGGCCGCTCGCCAGGCGAATGAGGGCGGGGCGTTGATTGCTGCCGAGCCAGCAGAAGGGCGTTTTGGAAATCGCCCACGTGCGGCCGCCGTCGGACGAAATTGAGCGCGGCATGAAGTGGTCGATCTGTGAACTTTTTCCGCCCATCCCGAGGATGCGCCCATCGCGCAGTTCGACGAACGCGGTGTGCCGGCCGCCGCTGCGACTGCCGGGATCGCGCCAGGTGGCGCCGTGATCGGAACTTTCCCAGAGGACGGACTCCGGTCCGACGCCGTCACTCGCGATGCGAATCACGCCGGCACGGTCGCGAAACGCGTTCGTGATGGGTTGCGCGGAGTAGCCGCCGACCGACGTGGTAAAGAGGGGAAACTGCACGGCACTCCACGTCGCACCGTGATCGCGCGAGGTCATCCATTGAAACGGAAAGCCGGAATCGAGCTTGTTCGCGCCCCAAACAAACCAGAGTTGACCGGCGTCGCTCCAAAGCATCGGGGCATGGTCGTCGATGTCCGGCAGGTCGAGCAAGAGATCGGGTGGATCCCAGGCCTCCGCACCGAAACGCAGACGCGTGGTGATCAACGCGACATCGGGATCGGTTTCGGACACGGCGGTGAAAAACACGGCGAGCACGTCGCCGTTGGCGCAGACCTCCAGCGCGGGGCTGTGATGATGGCGCAGAAACGCCGGGTGCAGGCCGAGCGTGCGGTGCGCGCCCAGTTGTCCGGGCGCGGTATTCTCGGGCGGCGTCGGCAGCATGAAACGTTTCCGTAACCACGGACGCGCCGGATGGGGACCGATGCTGGCCGGCGGGCCGGATTGGGACACTCCGAGGGAGGCGAAGGCCGCGTGGGTCGCCGTGGGCGACGTGTCCGGCAACGGAGCGCAGACGACACGAAAGCCGATGGGATGCTGGCCTTGGTGGTTGGGAGTGGAGCGGACAAAGTTCTTGTAGAGCATTTCGCTCTTGAAATTCTGGGCTTGGGGTTGGGCGGTGCCGGCGGCCGCGCCGGGCGCGTGCTGGATCATCGCGGCCATGTCTTCAACGGTGCGCGGGGGAAAGTTGGGCGGCGCGCCGGCGCGGTTGGCGGAGCGGGCGTAATACGGCGAACGTTGGTCGAGGCCGCCGCCGCGCACAACGCGCGCCACGCCACCCGCCGGACCAACGGGATCGACTGCGCGCGCGGCCGGATACTCGCCGTGCCAATCGAAACACCATTCCGCGACGCCGGTGTGGAGATTCTTCACGCCCCACGCGTTGGGTTGGCCGGCGGCGGGCGGTTTTTCGCCGGAAAAGAACAGGGTATCGGTGCCGGCGCGACACGCGAACTCCCATTCTGCTTCGGTCGGAAGGCGGTAAGGCCGTCCGTCTTGCCGGCTCAGCCAAACACAAAATGCATTCGCCTCATCCCAGCTGATGCCGGAGGCGTGCGGGGCAAACTCGGCGGCGCCCAGAAAGCCGACCCGAAATTTTTGAAACTGCGCGATGGTGGTCTCTTCTTCGGCGATGAAGAACCGTTGCGTGATCGCGACCTCGTGGGTCGGATGTTCGTCCCAATCGCCACGGGTCAAATAGTCCGCTTGGCCGAATAGTTGGCGTGGCGTGGCTCGCGTTTCACCCATGCGAAAGGAGCCGGGATTGATTGGCACGAAGCGCATGCCGAGAGAATTGGTGAAGGCGACCGGGACGTCTGCTGCGCGCGCTCCGGCCCCGATGAGCATAGCCAGCACTAATATACCAGTAACGACACACCGCGACCCTGCGCAGCGCCTTGCATGGGGGTAAGTCATGGGAAATCGCGCCACCGTGAAAGAATCTATGAAAGAATCAATCTGAATTGTATTTCATTTCATAAGTGATCGCAACATGGCGAATCGCAGCGAGAGGCGAAAAGGCGGCCATCGCCTTCGTGAAACAAGGCCGAGGTGGGAAAATACGGTTTTCTCGGTATACACTCGATTCCCCTAAACCAGCTTCTCTTCAGGACTGGGGCTTGTTGCTTGTGCACCGGACGAGCGGGACTCCAATTTTCCAATCGAACCCCGTCCAGGCCCATTGCTCGAGCGGTTCACTCCGAGCGTAAAAATGAATTGATCAGCTCTACATTCCGCTCACGAAGGGACTGACTCTTATCCACCAATAACCTGCGAGAAATATTCTTAACCCAACCGGGTTGACGGGTAGCTGTTTGGTCGCTTCCGAGGACAGGAGCCGAAGAGCTTGCCGCAGGAAGCGACCAAACAGCGGAGGACACGGGGTCGACCGGTGTGGGCAGCGCGAAAGGCCAACTATGAACCAGCCAGCACGAAAAGGGACCGGGGCAACGCCCCGGCGCAAGTTCGACGAAACCTACAAACGCCACGCGGTGGAGTTGACGCTCCACGGCGACCGCACGGTGATCGCCGTCGCGAAGGAAT
>CAMATV010000290.1 GCA_945861235.1 Opitutus sp. GAS368 | reverse complement strand
CCGCCGGCCGGACACCGGTGGGACGCCCTCGCATTTTTCGGTCATCGCTACGTCCGCTGGTCTGAGTGGCGAAACGGCGAGCCATTTACGCCCTATCTCGGTCTCGTCGGCATTGTCGGTTTCGCGTGGCTCGCGCTGACCACGTTGCGCGCGATCCTGCGGCGGCGGCGCCTACCCGGCCTCGCGCTGCCGGCCGGGTGGGTCCTCGCCTTCGCCTCGGTTGGCGGGCTGACCAACGTCATGGCTTTCTTCACCGGGCTGATTGTTTTTCGGGCGACGAACCGGTTCAGCATTGTTGTCTCGGCGGTGGTCTTGTTGTTTCTCGCGGCGAAAATGTCCCGCTGGTGGCGTGAGCGCCAGGTCCGGCAAACGTGGGCGCTGGCGCCGGCGTGGTGGCAGGCGGGAAGCTTCGCCGCCGCGGCGCTCGTGAGCGTCGTGGGGCTCGTCGACCAACTGCCGCGCGCACCGGGTCGCGCCAAACAGGAGCGCATCGCGCAACGCCTCGCGGCCGATCGCGAGTTGGGGGCATTGCTCGAAGGTCGCCTGCCGAAAGGGGCGATGGTCTTCCAGCTCCCCGTCATGATGTTTCCCGAGGTCGGGTCGCGTGGACAGCTCGGCGACTACGAACATTTCCGACCCTTTCTCGCGACGAGCTCGCTGCGCTTCAACTACGGCGCGCTCAAAGGCCGCAGTCGCGGGCGCTGGCAACGTGAAGTCGACGCCCTCCCAACCCAGGAACTGGTGCGCCGCATCGAGCATTACGGATTTTCCGCCCTCTATCTCAATCGGCGTGGCTTCACGGATCGCGGCGAGAAACTTCTGGGGGAACTCCGCGCCTTGGGTCGGACGCAGTTCATCGAGGGAGCCTTGGGCGAACAGGTCGTCGTGCTGCTGGAGCCGAACCTTACCCCAAAACTCCCGCTGGCGCGCACGCTCACCTTTGGTCACGGTTGGCACAGCGCGCGAGCGGGCGAGCCACGTTGGGCCCACGGTCCGGGCGCGTTTTCCTACTACAATCCCACCGCGCTGCCACGCCAGGCCACCGTGCGTCTCACCGTCAGTGCAACGGGCCCCCGCAGGGTGTCTATGGTGTTCAACGCGGGCGAAAAAACAACGGTGCTGATCGGGGAGGCGAGCCAAGAAATCAGTTTGCAGGTCACGCTGCGCCCCGGCTTCAACCGCTTCGATTTACAACCCGTGGAGCCCGCCCAGCGTCTCACGCAGGAGCGTGACCAGCTCAAAAGTTTCGCCGTCCACGCGACCGCGGTGGACTTCGAAGAGCGGGTGGCCAGCAACGACCGCTGACGAGTGGCGTCGCGCCGTGACCGTCGGGCGCCTGCGAGTGCCCTCAGACTCGTGGGAGCGTCAGCCGAAACGTGCTCCCTCCCCCCGGTGCCGGCGCATACTCCACGGTGCCTCCGAGCAGTCGCAGGTAGGCTTTCGTCAGCGCCAAGCCTAGCCCGAACCCACCCTGGCCTCGATCACGTCCGCTGTCGGGTCGAAAGAATCTCGCCGTGAGCCGCGAGCGATGCTCGACACCGATGCCCGGCCCTTCGTCGGTAACCTCGATCACCCAGTGGTCGCCGGCCTCCCGCACCTTGATCTGAATCGTTGTGCCCGCGGGGCTGTATTTGATCGCGTTGTCGACGAGGTTTTGGACCGCCTGCCGCAGGAGCACCGCATCGGTCTGCGCCGTGCACTCCGGCGTTTCCAGCAGGAAGCGTTGGCTCTTGTTCTCCGCCAAAATACCCAACTCGCCCACGCACCGGCGCACCAGCTCGTCGAGCCGCACCGGCAGGTGCTCCACCGTCGGTGCGTCGCCCTCCGTGCTCGCGAGTTCCAGCAGACGTTGGGTGAGCAACTGCAGCCGTTGCGCCTCCTCCAGCATCGAACCGATGATCTCGCGGTATTCCTCCACCGTCCGGCTCCGGCGCAGGCCGACTTCGCCCACGTTGCGCAGCGTCGTCAGAGGCGTGCGCAATTCGTGGGACGCATCCGCCACAAATCGGTCCAGCGCCACGAAGGATTCCTCCAACCGGTCGAGCGTCACGTTAAACACCTCAGCGAGCTGCCCGAGTTCGTCATGCGGATTCACCACCGGCAGCCGTCGGCCGAGATCTTCCGCCGTGATCCGGTTCGCCTCCGCCACCATGAGATCGAGTGGCTTCAACCAACGCCGCGTGAGCGCGTAGCCGCCCAACACCAGCAACGCGACGACCACCGGCAACGCCCCTGCGATGATGAGGCGAAGCGCCCCCAGGCCATCGGCCATCGGCCGGTGCACCGTCATCACGCGGATCATCCACGTTTCGCTCCGGGCCGGCACCGCGTAGGGCACCGAGAGCACGCGCAGCCGCAGGTCCCGCGCGACGTTAAAGATGGAAATGCGATCCCGCCCCGGCTCGGGCGCCACCGGCATCGACTCCGCCCGGCTCTCGGTGAACGGCCAAAACCGTCGCACGAGTTCCCCTTGCTCATTCCATAATTCAAACCACGGGTTCTCCGAATTCCAGCGGGCTTGCGAGGTCGCTCCGGCCCGGTCCCAGAGCACCACCCCCTCCGCGGTGATGGCGAGGCGCTGCCGGATCTCCGCGAGGTCCTGCCGCAACTCGGAGTCGAGCGGACGCGCCATCGTCTCCGCGACATAGGAATACAGCGTCGCCGAAAAAATCGCCAACAGCAGCGTGCCACCCGCGCCATACCACGCTGCAAGCCGAAAGCGGAGCGTCCGCTGGCGCCACCAAGCTTTCACGCGGGCTCTTTCCCCAACCGGTAACCGAGCCCGCGCAATGTGTGGATGAGTTTCTCGGTGCCGTCGCCGTCGACTTTTTTGCGCAGCCGCATGAGTTGCACGTCGATCACATTGTCGAGCGACGTGAACCGGTGCGTCTGCTTCCAGACGTCGCGCTCCAGCATCTCGCGCGTGACGATCTGCCCTTGGGCGCGCAGCAGATATTCCAATACGTCGACCTCGCGCGGTGTCAGGGGGATTTCACCGCCTGCGCGCACGGCCACGCGCGCCCGTGTATCCAGCTGGAGATCGCCGCAGCGCAGCACCGTGCCCGTGCCGAGCACCGGCCGCCGCAAGAGCGCCCGACATCGCGCCAACAGCTCCACGAAGGCGAAGGGTTTGGCTAGGTAATCGTCGGCGCCGGCTTCGAGGCCGCGCACCCGGTCGTCGAGCGCGGTCCGTGCCGTGAGCATCAACACCGGTGTTTCGACGCCCCGAGCGCGTGTGCGCTGGAGAACGTCGAGTCCATCTCCGCCGGGCAACATCCGGTCGAGCACGACCAGATCGAAGCCTTCGCGCTCCAAATATTCGCCGGCCTCACCCGCCGTCGCCGCCGTCGTGACGGACCAAGCCTCCAGCCGCAATCCTTCGGCCACCGATTCGCGGGTTTTTTGTTCGTCCTCGACCACGAGCACGCGCGGCGGAAAAGGGGAGAGAGTGGCGAGGGTGCTCAAGGTTAAAATCCGGCGGGGGAAAACCGGCTAGGAAAAATTCGCGCGATCGCCGATCCGGCGCAAGCCGTCTCTGCGGTGGCGTGTGTCATCGGTGCCGCTCCTGGGATGTGCATCTCCGCCAAGGTCACGCGTCCGACGGACCGGCGATATTCCTGTCGCCGTGCTTGGGCGGCTGGACAGCAGCCCCACCCCGTGAACCGTCTACCCGCCGATCCGTCTCCGCCCGCGTTTCGTTGCAGATCACTGTCGCCCCGCGCTTGCCTCCCTCTAATGATCGGCGTGCCCCGATGAATTCTGCCACCCTGCCATTCCACGCCGCGCTGCTCATCGCGATCAGTGCCGCTCTCACTTTCGTGCCCGACCGCACCGCGTTCGCACTCCCCGCCGACCTCGCGCCGTATTTTCAACCGCCCGCGACCACTCTCGAAAAATCCGACCCGCGCCGCTCTCCGCTCGTCCGCCCCGACGGCCAGCGGATCACGACCGCCGCCGACTGGTCCCTCGAACGCGCCGCGATCCGCGCCCGCTGGTTCGCCCTCCTCGGCCCGTGGCCGGAACTCCTGGCCGCGCCGAAACTCGAAATCATCCGCACCGAGTCGCGAGAGAATTTTGAACAACGCGTCATCCGGATCGAACTCGCTCCCGGCTATCTTCAAGAGGCGATTCTCCTCGTCCCGTCCGGTCGCGGTCCGTTCCCTGCCGTCGTCGTCCCCTTTTACGAACCGCACACCAGCGCCGGCCTCGCCACCACTCCCGCCGGCAAGGCGACCCTCCCGCTCCGCGACTTCGGTTATCAACTCGCCCAACGCGGATTCGTGGCGCTCTGCCTCGGCACCCCAGGAGGCGACGCCTATCAACCCGGGCAAGCCGGCGCGCAGTGTCAGCCGCTCTCATTTCTCGCCTACGTCGCCGCCAACGCCCATACCGCCCTCACTCGCCTGCCCGAGGTTGATGCCGCGCGCATCGGTCTCGTCGGCCATTCCTACGGCGGCAAGTGGGCGCTGTTTGCCGGAGGCTTTTACGACAAATTCGCCTGCGCCGTCTGGTCCGATCCCGGCATCGTCTTCGACGAAACGCGCCCGAGCATCAACTATCAGGAGCCGTGGTATCTCGGCCTCGACCCCACCACGACACGCCCGCGTGGCCTCGTTTCCGCGACCGCCCCACGCACCGGTGCCTACGCGAAACTCATCGCGCAGGGCCACGATCTCCACGAACTCCACGCCCTCATGGCACCGCGTCCTTTTCTCGTCAGCGGCGGCGCCGAAGACACGGCCGCGCGTTGGCCCGTGCTTGCTCACGCGATCGCCGTCAACCGCCTGCTCGGTTTCGCCGAGCGCGTCGCCATGACCAATCGCCCCAAGCACGATCCGACCGAGGAATCCAACGCCGTCATCTATCGTTT
>CAMATV010000289.1 GCA_945861235.1 Opitutus sp. GAS368 | reverse complement strand
CGTCGCCTCGGCGGAGCAAGTGAAGCGCAAGAGTGCTTCCGCCGTGCGCTCTTCAATGTGCTCGCGACCAACCGCGACGACCATGGCCGCAACCACGCTTTCCTCTACGACGAAACCGACCGCAGTTGGACCTTGTCTCCAGCGTATGATCAAAACCCCCATGTGGCCAACGTCCTGATCGCCCTCACCTGGCTGGGCAGCACCCAGATTCCCACGCAGTTCGCTTCGCTCCTCCGGCTGGCGGAAATCGGCGGTATTTCGTCCAAGACCGCCCGTGAAATCTACACCCAGGTTGAAGCCGCCACGGTCGGGGGATGGCGGACGGCCGCCCGCCAAGCCGGAGTGCCGGCGGCCATGATCGCCTATTGGCACCAGGAAATCACCGCACAAACCCGCGCGCTTCGCGCCGACGCAAAGTCCGCCATGCGACCCGCGAAACCGCGAGGGCTAGGAAAAACGCGACGTTGAGACCCACAGGGGCGAGGAGGTCTGGAGCTCATACCAACGTCATTTGAGTTTTTGACTTCTGGTCGCTGCGAGCGTGAGCGCGTGGTGTTTCGACTCTCGTCCAAATATCACGAGCCGTTGGGATGACGCCGATCGCCTTCGTTGGTTCGTGCAGCCTCGAAGTGGAGTAATCTGGACGGCCCGCCTCGGCGACCCTCACTGGCCCACAGTCGCCGCCGCCCCGCGCCGCACCCATCGGTAAGCGGCAGCCGAGTTTCGCCAGAAATATTTCTCCGCCGTCGCCCGGTCCTTGCTCGCGAAGTAATCCGCGACGACGCGGTGCACGGTCGCATACGGCGCGACGCGGTCGCTCACCGGCCAGTTGCTCCCATAGACAACGCGGTCCGGGCCGAACAACTCGCACAAGGTCTCGAGCGCGGGCCGATAGTGCGCCGGATCATCGATGAGCTCGCCCTTCACCCGGCGCACAACGTTGGAAATTTTTGCGAACACGTTGGGTCGGCGCCCGAGCTCGAGCAGCGCGGGCCGCATCGCCGCTGGGTTGGCATCCCACTCGCTGAACGGGAAGTGATCGATCACGATGCGCAAGCCCGGCAGCAGTCGGGAAAGCTGCAGCGTGGGCTCGAGGATCGCGGCCCCACCGAGCGTATCAATCGACAGATCGAGATCCGCGACACGCTTCAGGTCGGCGGCGACGGCCGGTTCCGCGATACGCTTGAGATCGCTGCTGCGGATCCGGAGACCGCGGAAAAGCGGATCGGCGGCAAACCGCCGCAGGTTATCCGCAAACTCCGGTTTCCCGGGAACGAGATGACCAACAAAGCCAACGATCGCCGGATTCGTTTTCGCGAGATCGAGAATCCACTGGTTATCACCGACCCACTCGCTCGCCTCGACGACCACAGTGCCGACGACATTCAGATCGCCACAGTGGATTTTGAAATCGTGGGGCAGCCGCGTTCGGTAAAGGACCTCGTCCGTGCGCGGGGGCCACGGCACGCCTTGCGCGCGCGTCGGGTCGTAGAAATGCGTGTGCGTGTCGATGATGGGTATCGGTGCAGGCTTGGCCGTTGCGGCACCGGTGCGGGCGGCGAGCACGGAAGCGGCGGCACTGGAGTAGAGAAAATCGCGGCGGGTCATGGGGTGGGGTGTGAGGGAAGGAGACCAGACTGGCGGCCTCTGGCGCGCCGCCGCAACCCACGAATTATCCACGACCCTTACCGTCGCTCCCCGTCGTGAAATCCGGCTGGCATCCATTCTCGCCCTCCGACTATCGTAGCCGCTTTCCCCCATGAACCACCCGTTGCATTCCCTTCCCTCCCTGCGTCTGACCTGTGCCGCTCTGCTCGCTGTCGTCTTCGCCGCCGGCGCTCACGCCCAAGGAAAACTCAAGGTCCTGATCGTCGACGGACAAAACAACCACCAGTGGGCGACGACCACCCCGCTGCTAAAGCGCATCCTCGAAGACACCGGCCGCTTCACGGTCGAGGTTTCAACCACGCCGCCGAGCGCCCCCGCCGCGCCGAGAATGGCCAAGGACGCGACCCCCGCGCAAAAGACCGCCCAAACCGAAAGTCTCACGAAGCACGCCGCTGCGGTCACTGCGCACAAGTCTGCCGCGCCCGCTCTGTGGGCCACCTGGCGCCCGAATTTTTCCGCCTACGCTGTCGTGCTTTCCAACTACAACGGGGAAAGCTGGCCCGCCGAGGTGCGGACCGCGTTTGCGGCCTATGTGAAAAACGGCGGCGGCTTCGTCTCCTTTCACGCGGCCAACAATTCCTTCCCCGAGTGGCCCGAATATAACGCCATGATCGGCCTCGGCGGTTGGGGCGGCCGCACTGAAAAATCCGGCCCCTACCTGCGCCTCCGCCAATCCACGTGGACGAAAGATCTGACGCCCGGCCGCGGCGGTAGCCACGGCGCACAGCACGAGTTTCTCGTCGAGGCCAGCACCCCCGACCACCCGATTCTGCGCGGCCTCCCCGCCAAATGGATGCACGCCAAAGATGAACTCTACGACAGTCTCCGCGGACCCGCCGAAAATGTCACTGTCCTCGCCTCCGCGCTCTCTGACAAAACCAAAGAACAGGAACCCATGCTCATGGTGATCCCCTACGGCAAGGGCCGCGTCTTCCACACCGCGCTCGGTCACTACGTCGACGCCGTGAACGGCGCCGGTTTCCAAGTCACGCTCGCCCGCGGCACCGAATGGGCCGCCACCGGCAAGGTCACGCTCCCCGCGCCGAAAGCCGCCGACCTCGCTGCGGACCGCGCCAGCCTCCGCGTGCTCCGCGCTCCCTGAGCACGCGCTCACCAGACTATCCCCAGCCTCACGGCTGAGAGCATTTCAATCCTTGCCTAAGTTCATGGACCTCTTCGAAGCGGTCAGGAGTTCACGAAGCGAAAGAGGACCGGAGTAGGGGCAGGAAGATTCTGTTGGTAAGAAAATTCTCCAATCGACGGAAAATACTTCGCCGCTCACTGCCTCGCTTGTCCCGTTCCGCCTGCCGCGGCGCACTGCGTCTCGGATGAATCAGCTCGACCAGCGAACCAGACAACGACGGGTGGTTTTTCCGAAAAATCTTCCTGCCAATAAAATCTTCCTGCCTAAATTTCTGGTGATGGTTTTGGTATCTTTTCGAGGGACGAGTGAGAGCAATCTTGGCGCGCGTTCACTTCGCTATGGGATAGAGAGAACACACGGGAATCGGCGAGTGGGCGCTTCGCTGCGCGTCTCACGTTGATCTGATCGCTGGACGGCCCGAATCGACCGCGCGAACAACGTCCGTCAAGTCGTGGCCGCCGGCTTCGGAGGAAAGCTGCGCGCCTGTTTCACCTCTCGCCGTAATTCTGCGCGGAAATCAGGATGGGCGATCGAGGTCGGCGCCTCGGCCCGCTCACGCAGCGACTTGCCGTGGAGATTCACCGCGCCGTATTCCGTGACGACCCAATGCACGTGGCCCCGCGTGCTCACGACACCCGCACCCGCGTTGAGCTGCACGAACAGCCGGGAAACTTTTCCACAGGCGGCCAACCGAAGGCAGGGCGTTGATCGGCTTGCCCCTTTGGACAGCGCCGCGCCGCGGATGAAATCCATCTGCCCGCCAATGCCCGAGTAGATCCGGTGCCCGATCGAGTCGGCACAGGCCTGCCCCGAGAGATCGATCTGAACGGCGGAGTTGATGGCGACGACCTTGGGATTCTTGCGAATCACCGAAGTATCATTCGTCCAATCACAGGGATAAAAGGGCGACCATGGGGTTGTCGTGCACGAAGTCGAAGAGGCGACGGGTCCCGTTGATGAAGCTCGTGATGATGCGGCCGGCACCGACGACTTTGTGGCGATTGGTGACGGCGCCCGACTCCACCAGAACGACAATCCGGTCGAAGAACATTTCGGTGTCAATGCCGAGGTCCCGCTTCTTGTGCAGGCGGGCGAGCACCGCATCGGGAATGCCACCGATGCCCATTTGCAGCTTGGATCCGTCCTCAATCCGGTCGACCACGAGTTCGCCGATGCGGGCCTCGACCGCTGTCTTGGGCTCCGGGTGGTGCTCGATGAGCGGCCGGTCCGTCGCGACGAACGCGTGGATGCGATCGAGCGGCACGACGTTGTTGCCGTGCGTGCGGGGCATTTGCTCGTTGATTTCTCCAATGACCACGCGGGCCGTCTCTGCCGCCGCCTTGGCGGCGTCACACGACGTGCCGAGCGAGCAAAAGCCGTGCGCGTCGGGCGGCGACAGCTGGAGAAACGCGCCGTCGAGTTTCACCGCACCTGAAAGAAAAAGGCCGGGAATATCCGAGAGGAAAATGGGAATGTAGTCCGCGCGATCCTCCGCGATGGCCTGCCGCAGCGGCGCGCCGGTGAAGAGTGAAACCGAGCGGAAATCCCCGCTCGCGTCCACTCGTCGCGAAGGGTGCCGGGCCCGCCGTGTGCAAGTGATAGAGACGCACATTGGCCAAGTCCTTTCGCGCGCAGAGCGCCTCGAGCAGCGGAGCCGGCGTGGCACACGCACCATGAATAAAGAGACGGTGTCCGTTACCGACGATCGCAACGGCATCGGCGGCGGACACGGCACGGGATTTCCAATTAGAGGGCATAATGAGATGGGTTTATCCGACGTTGTGCGGTGCACGTTCCGGAGCAAAGCGCCGAATGACAGCGCACCTGTGAAACACTGCGCATATCTTGTCCGCATCCGGGAGGTTGGAGTCGTCGCTCCATCGCGAAACCTCCGTCGGCCGGCTCTCCGATGTAAGCGGCGGAGTGCTCTGCGCCCCTGCTCCTACCGGCGCTACACGTTGACGACGGTGCCCAGCTGCGCCGAGCGGGTTGCCGCCAGGGCGATCCGCTGCGCCGCGATACCGTCGTCGCACGTGATCGGCGGCGGGCGATGGTCGCG
>CAMATV010000288.1 GCA_945861235.1 Opitutus sp. GAS368 | reverse complement strand
GCGGCTGAACTTCAACGGCCACGTGCAGCATGGTCAGGAGGATCGCACGGTCGTGTGCGGGAGTCGGGGTGCGTTGCGCAGTTTTGGACCCAGTCTATCGGAGCAGACCGTGGTGCTGTACACGGCGGACGGAGAGGCCAGGGTGCCGTTGGCAGGGACTTGGTTTACGAGTGGATTTCAGGGTGCGATGGGTGAACTGCTCTGCGCGATTGAGGAGAACCGCGAGCCGGCGCGCAAGGCGCAGCGGTTCGCCGAGCTGTCGACGGGTTTGGGGCATCGGCACCGCAGGGTTAGCCACGGAGACGGTGCGGGCGAAGCTGTAAGCGTGCGAGCTGGGCCTGCGAGCTGTGCCGACGGATGACGAACGCAACACGGGTCGTGCCAGAAGCCACGGGCAGGAGACAGGGGAAAAGCTCCTGAGGACATTGAGTCGCACGGCGGACGAACTGAAAGCAGCGGGAAATCCGCCGGATGGAAACTCGCGCTCGCCGCGGCGCTGAAGTCGCGCACGACCGCGACTATATCGCACGACCGCGACGAACCGCTGGCTCAGCACGGCGTTGCATTCCGGCAAGCCGCCGATCAGGGGAAAGTCTTCGCGCAGGGCGCTCTCGGCTTTGCATATCGCTTTGGCGAAGGCGTGGCAAAGGACAGCGCAGAAGCGGTGAAGTGGTACGACCTCGGTAAAAAAGTTTTAACGCTTAATGTTCTGCCCAATTCTTTCGTAGGCGTCCGTGCTGGGACCTATATCGAAGGCTCGTGGAGCAACGCAAAAAAGGTTTAACGTGTCGCCCACTTCTTCGAAACCTCTATCACCGGATCGAACCGGTAACGCGCAAAAAAAGTGCTAAGATTGATTCATCCCTTCCTGCAAAACCTCCGTTCATTCCCCATGACCCACCGTATCCTCCCCCTACGTCCGCACCATTCAACTGTTCGTCCATTCACCGGCCTGCTTCTTCTCGCCGCGATGGCGAGTGCCGGGCTGCGGGCTCAAGGCGCCCCGGCTGCGCCTGCTGCGAAACCGGCTGCCCCGATCACCGCACAAGAGGAGGCGCTCGTTCTCAGCCCCTTCACGGTCAGCACCAATTCCGACACCGGCTATGCCGCCACGAGCACACTCGGCGGCACGCGTTTGAAGAGCGAACTCCGCGACGTGGCTTCGCAGATCGACGTCATGACCTCCGAGTTCCTCGAGGACATCGGTGCGCTCACGCTCGACGAGGCCGTGCGCTACTCGATGAACATCGAGTCGAACGACGAGAATTTTTCACCCGGCACCGACGCTAACACCAACAGCGTTTTCTCCTCCGCCTACGGCAGTCGCACCCGTGGACTCAGCCGCTCGAACAACACCCACGATTTCTTCGAGACCAACGTCCCGCTCGACACCTACAACACCGGCAAGCGCTTCACGCTCGTCTCCGGCTCCAACGCGATTCTCTTCGGCGCCGGCTTCGCCGGCGGCACCAACGATGTCGCGTTCGACCGGCCCGACCTGCGGAAATTTTCCGGCAACACCACCATCCGCGCCGACTCCAACGGCAGCCTGCGCGCGTCGCTCAATCTGAGCCAGCCCCTCATCAAGAACCTGCTCGGCCTCCGCATCGCGGGTCTGCGCGCCGACGAGCGCGACTACCGCGAAGGCGTCGGTTCAAAGACTGACCGGTTCTTCGGGTCGCTCATGGTGCAGCCGCACAAGCGCATTTCCATTCGCGGTTGGCTCGAGCAATACGATTCGAAACAGCGCAACGCCGCCAACACGCTCGTCGCCAATCGCGTGAGCCCGTGGCTGTCGACGGCGAGCCGGCCCTATTTCAATAACGCCGGTCTCACCCCCACGAGCACGGCGGCGCAATTCACCACGGCGTTCAACGCCCAGGGCGCCGACCTCGCGCGCTCCGCCGAGCGCTTCAACAACGTCGCCTCCGCCGGCACCGTGGTCTTTAACCTCGACGGCACGCAACCGACGTCGATTCGTAACTGGACCAATACCGTCACCTCCAGCCGCCCGCTCGATGGCACCCAGGACCCGAGCATCATCGATCCCGCCATTTATCCGCTCGATCGTAATGTGGTCGGCAATGCGATGCAGCGTCGCTGGCGTGGCAACATTCATGGTTTGGTTTTCGAGCTGAATCCGTGGCGCGATGTCTACATCGAGGGCGGCTACAACCGCGAGGTCTTCGACACCCGCTCGCTTAGTTTCGTTTCCGGCAATAACACCGATCTGCGCGTGGAGCTGAACCGCTTTCTCCCCGATGGCGTCACGCCGAATCCCAACCTCGGCCGCTACTACGTCGAGGACGACATCACGGGCAGCATGTGGCGCAATCACCGCACGGAGCGTCGTCTGCAGGTCGCGTTCGCCCAAGACTTGGAAAAGCGTGGCGGCCTCTGGCGCTGGCTAGGTTCGCACCAGGGCGCCGTGATGTATACCGGCGGCATCAACATGCGCGTCCAGCAGAACAACAACAACGCCCGCATCATCTCCGACAACACGTTCGACGGCATTGCCTATCCCGCCGGCACCAACGCCGCCAACGACAGCATTCGCAACACCCGCCGGCTCCGCGCACGCTTCTACGTCGACACGCCGCAGAACAACAGCCGCGGACAGTTTCAGCTCCAAGCGCCTTTTAATCTCTGGGACGGGGAGACCCGCGTGATCGGCAAGGACTCCGCCGGCAAAGACGTCGTCATCAACTCCGGCATGAGCAATCCCTACGGCGCGCAGGTGCAGACATCGAACGGCAAGAAGAAGGAAGACGCCATGCAGTGGGGCATGCAGAGCAGTTTTCTCCAGGGCCGCCTCAACCTCACCGTGGGCGAGCGTTTCTCAAACGCCTCGTTTGCGCCGTGGGTCGGGCAGGGCGGGGCGAGCGGTCGCTTGGCGCGCCGCTACAATGCCGCCACCGGCAAATATGAAGAGCCCGTCCGCAGCGGGCCCGCGACGATCTTCCCCAGCAACGGCCAGGCCGTCGGCAATGCGGGCTTTGAGCCCTGGGATGCGATGCTGAGCCGCGGCGGCGAGTTCGACTCCCTGGATGCCGCGACCAAATACAGCGTCACCTCGCGGATGAAGGGCGTCGTGCTGCATCCGCTCGGCCGCAATGCGATCCCGAGCCTGCACTACACCGAATCGTCCTCGGCCTTCGTCGCCGACTTCACGCGCAAATCCCCGACCGGTGCCGAAGCCCAGCTCGACGACGGCACGACGCGCGAATACGGCCTCTCGCTTCGTTTTCTCGAGAACAAGTTTGTGCTGCGCGTGAATGCCTACGAGTCGATCTATCTCGGTGTTTCCGGTGGCGGTATCACCGTGCCGAATCCCACCGCCGTCGTCGGCAATTCCGGCATGGACCGCACCGATATCCGCTGGACCTCGATCCACATCGAGAAATCGGTGCAGAACTACACCCTCATCAAATCCGGCGGACGCTACGAATCCGCCGCCACCGGCGCACCCGTGATCGGCGGCACGAACAACGGCATCGTGGCGGCCAGCCCGTTCCGCTTCCTGCAGGATGATGTGCTCAGCTGGCCGAGCGAAGGCGCCGCAGGAAATGCGTTCTCGCTCAAATATAACAACTCATCGGACCGCGTCGCCAAGGGCGTCGAATACCGGCTCATCGCCAACCCCACGCGTGGCTGGAGCGTGAGTGCCAGCCTCGCCAAGAACAACACGCGCAGCGCAAATATCGCCGCCGAGTGGTTCGGGGTGATCGGCTTCCGGCTGAAAGACTGGCTCGCTGCGGCCAACGACCTTGCCGCGCCCCAACGCGGCACCGGCACCGGTCCCACGCAGCTGCATTTCAACGCTGCCACCAATACCAATGAGAACCTCCTCGCCTACATCCGCAGCTCCGCGCTCGGCTGGGCCTTCCTCCGCGAGAGCGAAGGTCAGGCCAACAACCAGGAGGTCGAGTGGCGCGGCAATGTGACGAGCTCGTATCGGATCCAGACCGGCGTGTTGAAGGGCTTTCGTTTCGGCGGCAGCCTGCGCTACCGCGGCGACCGCATCCTCGGCTACCAGAACAAGCCTGTGGCCACGGCCGATCTATCGAACGATCCAATCCTCGGCACCCCGGGGCTGTTCCCGACGGGTTCGAGCATCACGATCGCCGACGTCACGCGGCCGATCATGGGCGGATCCGTCGTAAACACGGATGCCGTGCTCGGCTACTCGACGACGCTCTTCAAGAAACGCGTCCGTTGGAACCTGTCCCTCAACGTCCGCAACGTGCTCAACGACGACAAGCTCATCGCCCAAAGCGGCCTCTCCGCCGCCGGCTCGCCGTTGGTGTTTCAGTATCCCGAGCCCCGCGTGTTTCTGCTGACGAGCAGTTTTGATTTTTGAAGCCCGGCTGAGTCATGTAGCGCGTACCTGTCTGGAGCCGATGGGGTCGCGTATTGACTCTTGAAATACGGCGCAATCTCCGGGGCGTATGCAAGTCATGGCCGCAAGGTGGGGACAGCAGGGGAGGCCAAGCAGGGGGGCAGGTCATGATGCTTTCATTTTACAGCAATGAAAAAAGGGTCAGGTAACAGGACAAGCAGCTAAGGAAAAAGCCGCGCCGAAGGTCGGCGGGTGATGTCTTTGGCGCTGCTATGATCTATACCGGAATCGACCAAGTTGGGTGTGAAATTTTGGGCTAGGGCGAGGAAGAGTGCAGGCAAATCGGCCTCCAAGTCCCCGCTATCGGCCACGCCCACCTCGGGATCCCTGAGCGGACGAAATCAAGGGAGGTTATTAAAGTATTCAAAGAATACCGTAATACGCCGTAACATCACTTGATAGGGCGATCGGAGTCGGTGTCCGACGCACAACTACGGCGGAGGACGCATAGGAGCCCAACAAAAGGCCCCGAGGCT
>CAMATV010000287.1 GCA_945861235.1 Opitutus sp. GAS368 | reverse complement strand
ACGGCGCCGTACCTCGTGACGCATATTCTCGATCCGAACCGCGCGGTGGAAAATCGCTACATGATGTACTCGGCGACGCTGCTTGATGGGCGTTCGCTGGCGGGGATGCTGGTGGCGGAGGCGGGCAACAGCATCACGCTGCGGGGACTTGATGGAACGGAGCATGTGATTTTGCGGAACGAAGTGCGGCTGCTGGTCAGTTCCGGGCGCTCGTTGATGCCGGAAGCACTCGAGGCGGCGATTATGCCAGCGGCGATGGCGGACTTGGTCGCGTATCTGGCGGGGACGCCGGCATCCGGCGGAGCGAAACCCGTCGACGTCAAGCCCGCCCGCGCGAAACGTGAGCGTTGAGGGTCCGGGGTTGAAAGTTGAGCGTCCTTCTACGGCCTCCTGGCTGCCTTACGCCCGACATCGAGGAGCGCATTGTGCGCGCGGCGCGCGCGGCGCTGCCGGCGCGTTTCTCGGCGCGGCGATGGAGCAGGCGTCCGGGTTATTTCGCCGTCCGGATTTCCTTCACCCAAGGAACGCCAAGGGCGCCGTTGCGCATCACGATTTCGAGCCGGCTTCCGGGCCTGGCATTGCCGTAGATCGCCTTGGAGACCTCGACTTGTTTTGGCACGGACAGAGTCGCCGAGTCCGTTGACTTGAGATCGACACAGTAATGCGGGCGACTCCCGCCTCTCCGGCTGCGAGTGACGGTGGTGTGCGTGGAACTCACCACCGCCGTGACCACGGTCGGCGACGAGTTGTCGGCCGCGATGTTGACATCGGAGGCGACCACGAACTACAACAGCGGCACGCCTATTCCCAGAACGAACAGGCTTTCCCGGAAAACGCGGTGCGCACGCGAGGTGCCACGCAACAGGCACCATGCCAGCCCAACCAGGCCGGAAAACAAAACGAGCGTCGTCAATCGGCCGATCCACACCAGCGGTGCCTGGTCGAAATAGAGCGACCCCGCCCGCACACGGGATTCGGCGAGCGCCGCGACCCCGTAGATGGCCAGCGACCACGCGATCGATTCGACGAGTAGAGCCCTCCAGAAAAATGATCATGCAGCAGGTCGAGATTCGCGGCGGGCACTGCGGCGAGCGCAGCGCGCGGTTTCTCTAACTGGGCGACTTCGTGTTCGTCGGGCATCGCGTCGCCGTCGCGATACACCCACAGGTGGGCTCCTTCGGAATAGATTTCCTCGGCTTTTCGAAGAGCCGGAGAATTGTAGTCCGCGCATCCTTATCTTCCTGCAGCACCGGGTTGATCGCCGGATGATCGCAAGTGATGTAGACCTTTCGATCGAAACCCTCCGCGCCGGTCTGAAATTCCCGTGCGAAGCCATCCGTTCCTAGTGCTTACTTGCAATGATAAAAGATATATGGCAGACGGGAGGTATGTCGCGAATCCCCGCCCGGATCACCTGCAATGAGGACGACCGTCGAAACCTGGAGGTGCGGGCGGCAAGCCGAACCGAGGCGAAGCAAACGGTGGAGCGGGCGCGCATGATTCTGGGTTGCTTGGCCGGGGACTCGGTGACTGCGATAGCCGAGCGGTGTCAAACCCGGCCGAATACGGTGATCAAATGGCGGCAGCGATTTGCCGAGCACGGACTGAAGGGGCTCGCGGATGCGCCGCGTCCGGGGGCGAAGCCAGTCTACGACCAAGCGTTTCGCAACCGAGTGCTGGCGACCTTGGAGCAACCGCCGCCATCCGGCCAGGCTGTGTGGGACGGTCCGGCGGTAGCAAAGAGGGTCAACGGCTCGGTGCATGCCGTTTGGCGAGTGCTGCGCAAGGAAGGTGTTTGTTTGCAGCGCCAGCGCTCGTGGTGCGTGAGCACCGACAAGCAGTTCGCGGCGAAGGCGGCCGATATTATCGCGCTGTATTTGAATCCGCCGGAAAAGGCGCTGGTGATTAGTGTCGATGAGAAGCCGAGCATTCAGGCGCTGGAACGGGCCACGGGCTATGTGGAAACCGACAACGGCAAGATCGTGCGAGGCTGCAAGAGCACCTACAAACGTCATGGCACCCTCAATCTGTTCGCAGCGCTGCAAGTTGCGACCGGCGCGATCACAACGAGCCAGACGACGCTCAAGCGCCGCGCAGAGTTCTTGCAGTTCATGGATCAGATCGCGGCAGACGCTCCGCCAGAACGCGAACTGCACGTGATCCTCGACAACTACTGCACCCACAAAAAATGCGACGACTGGCTCGCACAACACCCCCACGTGCACTTCCACTTCACCCCGACTTCGGCGAGCTGGCTCAATCAAGTTGAAATCTGGTTTGGGATTATGTCCAGAAAGGCCCTCCGCGGCGCCAGCTTCCGCAGCGTCGCCGAATTGAGTCAGGCCATCGACGCGTTCATCGCCGCCTACAACCCCACCGCGAAGCCATTCAAATGGCGCAAGCGCGAGGTCAAAGGGGCTCAATTGCGAAATACTATCGTTAATTCACGCAATTAAGCACTAGCTAGTATTACCCTGTTAAGTTCATCGCCAAAAAAAACCGAATTCCCGTTGGGAGTGTCACGTAATACGTGACACTTATAAGAGACGTTTTTTCAGAGAAAAATAACGGAGTAATACTAGCGAAAGCGTCGCGGCCGGCCCGGCGCTGCCCTGCTGCGCGGCAATCGGCTGTTCGCGTGATTGCACGTGAGGCCGGAGCCGAAGATGTGACCCGCTTCGCCCGCCGGGCGGGGCTGCGCAGGGCACGGGCCGGCTGGTGAGCGCGGCGGCGTGCGGGTGTGTCGCCTCCAAAACTACTCAACCATTGAGTAAATTTACTCAGTCATTGAGTAAACTTGACTCCGCTCATTGGAGCGGCCACGGTGCGGGATGGTTTTCGAGCGAGCACTGGTGGGCGAACTGGAGGCGGGTTGCACCCGCCGGGTGCCGCTCGTGCAGGTGATCGTGGGGCCGCGGCAGGTGGGGAAAACCACGGCGGCGCAGCAGCTCGCGACGCGGCTCGGCTGGCCGCAGGTGTTCGCGGCGGCCGATGCGCCGCTGCCGCTCGGCCCGGAGTGGATCGAGACGCAGTGGCAGCTCGCACGCACGCGGAAGCCGACGCGGGGGCAACGCGTGCTGCTCGTGCTCGACGAGGTGCAGAAGGTCGCGGGTTGGAGCGAGGTCGTGAAGCGGTTGTGGGATGAGGAGCGGCGCGAGGGCGGGCCCGTGCTGCCGGTGCTGCTGGGATCGTCGGCGCTGCTGGTGCAGAAGGGTGTGACCGAGAGCATGGCGGGGCGGTTTTTTCTGCACCGGTGTCCGCATTGGTCGTGGCCGGAGTGCGAGGCGGCGTTTGGCTGGTCGTGGGCGGACTGGATCTATTTCGGCGGCTATCCCGGGGCGGCGGCGCTGGCGGATGACGAGGAGGCGTGGCGGCGCTACGTGGCGGATGCGCTCATCGAGACCGTGATCGCGCGCGACGTTCTGCAGATGCAGGCGATCACGAAGCCGACGCTGCTGCGGCATCTGTTTGCGCTGGCGGCGACGTTTCCGGCGCAGGTGCTCTCCTACAATAAAATGCTCGGCCAGCTCCAGGACGCGGGTAACACGACGACGCTGGCGGGCTACCTGCGGTTGTTGGAAACGGCGTTTCTCGTGTCGGGGCTGGAGCTGTTTTCGAAAGGACAGGTGCGCAAGCGCGGCAGCAGCCCGAAGCTCGTGCTGTGGAACAACGCGCTCGTGAACGCCTACGCGCTGCGCGGTCGCAAGGCCGCGCAGGCCGATGGCGCGTGGTGGGGCCGGCTCGTCGAGAATGCCGTCGGCGCGCATCTGCTCAACGGACTCAACGCCCCCGGCTGGAGCGTGACCTATTGGCGCGATGGCGACTACGAGGTGGACTACGTGGTCGCGCACGGGAAGGACGTCTGGGCGCTCGAGGTGAAGAGCGGGCGCAGCGGGCGATTGAGCGGGATGAGCTATTTTCGCGAGTGCTATCCCAAGGCGAAGGTGTGGCTGATCGGGGCGGAGGGCGTGAAGTTAGAGGAGTTTTTCGCGCGGCCGGCGGTGGAGTGGTTCGGATAGAGGCGGAGTCGGGGGTGAGGGGTCGGGCGGATCTGCGGGTTGAGGGTCGTCGCTGACAACACGGATCCGACGGAACGGCGGCTTTACCGGCGCCGTGCTTGGACGGCTGGAAAGCGGCCCGTCCGTGCGAGCCGTCAATGGGCAGATGGCGCCTGAGGCCTCTCACGGCGTTTTTTGATTCGCAGCGCGGCTCGGGCGAGGTGAACGTTTTTTCCTGCAACCCCCGCCGATGAAAAATTTTAGCCCGTATTTCCTCAGCATTCTGCTCGCGATGGCTGCGGCGCACGCCGCCGAGTTTGCTCCGCGGCCCAACGTGCTGCTCATTGTATCCGATGACCAAGGCTACGCGGATGCGGGCTTTCAGGGGTCGAAGGAAATTCCGACGCCGCATTTGGATCGGCTCGCGAAGTCGGGGGTGCGGTTTACGAGCGGGTATGTGACTCACCCGTTTTGCAGTCCCACGCGGGCCGGGCTCATGACGGGGCGCTATCAGCAGCGGTTTGGTCACGAGCGGAATCCGTTTTACGATCCGAGCGATCACACCGAAGGATTGCCAACCTCGGAGACGTTGTTGCCGGCGCATCTGGTGCGGGCGGGCTACGTCACCGGGTGGATCGGAAAGTGGCACCTCGGGGCGGCGCCGGAATTTGCGCCGAGCAAGCGGGGATTTCAGGAGACCTTCGGCTTCATCGGTGGCGGTCATAAATTTCGTGACTGGAAAACGAACGCGGTAGTTGAATACACCGTGCCGGTCGAGCGTAACGGTGTCGCGGTGGAGCCGCCTGAGCACCTGACGACGGCACTTGGGCAGGAAGCGGCGGCGTTTGTGCGGCGGCACCAGAGCGAGCCGTGGTTTCTCTA
>CAMATV010000286.1 GCA_945861235.1 Opitutus sp. GAS368 | reverse complement strand
CGCGACAACGGCCACCATGCCCAATACGCCCTGGCCTCGGCCTTGCACGCCGCCGAAGTTGCCTGGCACCAAGGCGTCGATGTCTACACTGAAAACACGGCGCGCTACACCGCCGCCTTGGAGCTCATGGCCACCCAGCTCGTGACGGGTGACATGCAGGGGACGAGTGCGAATCCCGTGACCACCTCCAGTCGCTTCAATACGTTTGAGGTCGGGTTCAACCACTACCAAAATCGCCAGGGCATCGCGCTGCCGAACACGCTCAAAGCGATCATGCAGGAGCTGCGACCCAAGGGGCAATCCGACTGGAACATCTTCTACGAGACCCTGACCCACGGCGACCTCGCGCGCGCCGCGCCCATCGCGCCCCCGACCACCGGCCCGGCTCGCCTCATTAACCTCGCCGCGCGCGTGGCGGTCGGTGGCGTCGCGGGAACACCGATACCGGGATTTGTCCTCAGTGGCCCGGGTGAAAAGGCGATGCTCATCCGCGCGGTCGGGCCTTCGCTGGCAGGTTTGGCCGTGAGCGGCGCGCTGTCCGATCCGCGTTTCAGTCTCGTCAACGGCGCGGTCACGGTCTCGGCCAATGATAACTGGCTCGCCGCCGATGCCGGAGCGATGGCCACCACGGGAGCGTTCGCGCTCACCGCCGGCGGTAAAGACGCCGCGTTGCTCACGTCGCTGGCGGCCGGTGCCTACACCGCGCCGGTGACGGCGACTGACGGCGGAAGCGGCGTCGCGCTGCTCGAAATCTACGAGACCTCCGCCTCGTCGCCGGCCACGCTGATCAACGGCTCCACCCGCGCCTATGTCGGCACGGGAGAGAGCGTGCTGATCCCGGGTTTCGTGATTGGCGGCACCGGCACGTTGCGGCTGCTCATTCGCGCCGTCGGCCCCACGCTGGCGAATTTCAATGTCGCTGACGTGCTCGCCGATCCGACGATCACGCTCTATCGCGGGTCGACCATGCTCGCCATCAACGACAATTGGTCGACTGCGGCCAACGCGGCGGAAATTGCGTCGACCGCTCGCGCGGTCGGGGCGTTTGCCTTGCCGAACGGCAGTCGCGACGCGGCAATTTTCACGACGCTGACCGCCGGCGCCTACACTGCGGTCGTCAGCGGAGTGGGGGCAACTGCCGGCACCGCGCTCGTCGAACTCTACGTGGTGCCGTGACTCCGCTCCAGATCCGCACCGGCACGCTTTGCGCCTGCGCGTTGATTCCCCTGTGCCGGACTGATCTTCGATCAAGAATCTCGATCCAGTAGACTCAAAATATGAACAACCCTGCCCTGATCGCCAAACGCCTCACTGCCCTCGCACTGACGTTGCTTGGTTTTTCTGTCGACGTGCTTCAGGCCGCGCTACCTTCGGACTACGCCGGCCGGCCCTATCAAGACGCCGTTCATGCCGGTGGCCCGCAGCGAATTCCTGGCGCGATCTTCTGCGCCTACTACGACACCGGCGGCGAAGGCATCGCCTATCACGATACGACTGCCGAAAATCAGGGCAACGGTAAGCTCAACCCGGCCGACGGGTCTTATCTCAATGAATTCCGTCGGCACGAAGGTCTCGATATTTCCTATACGAAGCAGAAGCCCGATCTCGAGTCACCTTGCAACAAGGTGACTCCACCGCTCGGGCTGCTCTATGTCGGGTGGAACGAGCCGGGCGAATGGTTCAAGCTCACGGTCGAGACCACGGAAGCCGGCACCTATGTGGCGGACGTGCTCTACACCTCCCAACGCGGCGGAACGATCGGGGTGGACGTCGATGGCACGACCTCGCGCACGACCTTCGACCTCGTTTCGACCTTTGACCCGGCCGAGACCATCCCGTGGCGCCAATGGCACCATTGGAACGTGGCGCGCGATGCGTTCGAGGTGCAGTTGCCCAAGGGTGTCAGCGTCCTGACCGTGCGTATTGTGACCAACGGCAATCTGAATTTGGCGACCTTTGATTTTCGCTCGAAGGGAAGCCCGCGTTCCGGACCGGGCATCACTGTGATCAAGACCCCGTCAACCACTGCGGCGAAACCGTGAGCATTGTTCGAATTGTTCCGGCGCTGGGACCGGGCGGACCGTTGGAGATTGCCCGATGCTACGGGGTCCAATGCCACGGGTGTTAATGTTTAAGATTCACGGGGCGGGCCTTGCCACTGATGCGCGAGGCTGTCGTCGGCGAACATTGAGACTTATGCCGGTGTCCCGGACCAAATAGACTTATGGTTCCCCGTGGTTGCGGGTGGATCGTGGTCGTCGCTGGCGTAGCCACAGACCTCCGGGCCTGTGGAAGTCGGGAATTTTCGGAACGGCAGGCCGGGATGCTCGCCGTTACTCCCAGTCCAAATCTCACCGGCGACTGGTATTACCCCTCCCCTCGGCTGACCTCTGGTGGTCAAAACTGAACGATCGGTGAAGGCGCGTTTTTTATCGGAGGGTCGGGTTTGCTTTACGGCGCGGTGCGACCAAACCGTTCGCGAAATGCCGCGCGCAAACGCTCCGCTTGATCCCGCGCCACGCGCGGCTGCCGCTCCACGCGAAGCATCCACGCGCGCGCGGCCGATTCATCGCCACTCGTGATCGCATGAAACGCCAACAACGCCAACGTCGGCGGATGTTCCGGTTCCGCTGCGAGTCCTTGTTCGAGCCGCTGCAACCCCTCTGGCACGCGCTCCATCCGAAACAACGTCGTGGCCAATTCCAAAAACGCATCGGCTTCGTTGGTGCGATACCGAATTGCCGTCTCATACGCCGACACCGCTTCGTCTGTGCGCCCCGCTTCCCGGAAATGCCGTGCGCGCATCAGCCACAACCCGGCCGATTCCGGGCAGGCCCGTAGTCCTGCCTTGAGCACGCGCTCCGCGCCCGTCTGATCGCGCGCCTGCCGCAGCGAAGCCGCCCACTGTGCCCACGCATCGGCAAACGTCGGCGACACCGTCGTGCAGTGTTCCCACTCACGCCGCGCGCTGATCGCATCGCCCTTCTCGGCCAACAGCGCCGCGAGCTGAAATCGCGGCGCCACGTCGTCCGGCGCGAGGCCGACGGCGCGTTCGAGCCAGCGCCGCGCAGTCGCGCCCTCACCGCGTCGACCCGCCGCGCCCGCCTCGATCGTCAGTCGGAACACGTCGTAGCAATGGCCCATCAGCTCCTCGATCCACGGATCGGCCACATCGCGGTAGGCGCCCGAGGCCTTCACGCGCCCGCGCAATTCCGCCGCTCGTGCGTGCTCTCCGAAATGCTCCCACACCGTCACGATCAAATCGTAGCCGAGCGTGGCGTTCGTCTTCGCCACGACGGCCTCCAGCCGCGCCCGCGCCTCGGTCCAGCGGCCCGCTTCGAGATCGAGCCGGGCCAGCCCAAGTAACGCGTGCGGATGATCCGTCTCCCGTTTGAGCACGGCCTCGAACACCGCTGCTGCGCGGGTTGCCTGATTTTCTTTTAGCAACAAATCTCCGAGCCGCACCTGCGCCGCGAGATAGTCCGGCGCCATCGTCCGCACCTGCCCCCAGCGTTCCGCCGCCGCCTCGGTGTCGCCGAAACCCGCGAGCAAGGTCGCGTGGCGGTGCAGCCAGCGCGGTTCGGTCGGCGCGAGTTTCTCCAACACTGCATAACACTGCCTCGCCTCGCGTAAAAACCCGTTGGCGTGATACAGGCGGCTGAGTTCGCCGAGCGCGGCTGCACCACCCATGAGCCCGCCCGCCCGCGCCCGCACCGTCGCGAGCCGGGTGCGCAGCTCCCCGGCGTCCGGCTGCGCCGTTGTTTCCGGAGGCAAACCCGTCAGCACCGTCGTGCGCAGGGCATCCGCGCGCCACCAGCCGACTCCGGCCGAAGTGAGCACCGCGCCCGCGGCGAAATAAATGACGTGCTGGATTTTCATCGTCGCCAGAGCGTGATCCGCCCCGTGCCATCATAGGTCGCAGCCAAGTAAAATCCTCCGCTCACCAGTTCCGCCCGGCCGTCCGAGGAAAATTTCCCCACGGCCAGCGTGATCTGATCTTGCGGCGCCGTCGCGAGCACGTGCGGCTCGAACTTCATGCGGCCGACATTGCGAAACCACAGCAGCGAGGCCGGTTTTGCAGCGGGTCGCCCCCGTCCGGCGTAGGCGGCCACGGCGACGACATCCATCGCGCCATCGCTATCGAGGTCCACGGCCACGGGAGAATACGCGCCCGGCAGATCGCCGATGCGGTGATAGCGAAATTTTCCCGCGCCGAGATTCTCCAACCATTGCACGCCGTGCCAAGGCCGTGGCCCCGGTTCGACGGAAGGACCGAAGCCGTCGCCGTTCGAGAACAGCACATCGGGCCGGCCATCGCCGTTGAGATCGCCCACGGTCAGCCCGCTGCTGCCATAGTCCTCGTTGGTCGAGCCCCAGAGGCGTTTGGCAGAAAATTTCCCGCTGCCTTGGTTCTCAAAGTAGTGCACCTCTTCCCACTGCTGCGAGACGAGCGCCACGATGTCTGGTCGGCCATCGCCGTTGAAATCCGCCACGCCCACGTTCACCGCGCCCGAAAGCGCGAGCAGCACGTGACGTTTGAACTCCCACGGCCCGGTGCGCTCCAGCCAGCTGACCGAGCCCTGGTCATACCCAAACTGCGCGAGCGCCAGATCGAGTTTTCCGTCGCCGTTAAAATCTCCCGCACGCACGTCGGTCACGCGCTCGATGTTTTCCAGCAGGACATGCGGTGTGAAATTCTGCCGGCCGTCGTTCTCCAGCACGAACACAGTACCGATGCGGTCGTTGTTCGGAAACACAAAGCCCATGCTCGCCACCACGACATCGAGATCGCCATCACCGTCGAAATCCACGACCTCCGCGTGCACCGGCGCCTTCATGCCGGTTGCGATCACGCGCTCCTCAAAACTCCCCGTCTCCGTTTGCCG
>CAMATV010000285.1 GCA_945861235.1 Opitutus sp. GAS368 | reverse complement strand
CGCACGAACGCGATTGGTGGCGAGGTCTTTGGGACAAACTCCTCTCGCCCAATCCCAACTGCAATGCAGTCGGAACTCGCCCGGCATTTGCGTAGCGCGCCAAACGAAAAATTACCTCAAATCCGCACTCCTATTGCATGGAGACGGCTGAGGGATGAGCCTGATGAAGAATCAAAGCTACGGCTTGGTCGCATTCACCCAAGCTTCATGGGCGGTGAATACTTGCCGCATTATCTGGTCGGCGAGGTCGAGATCGCCCGTATCTGCCTGCAGTCCACGACGAGTGATGTCGTCAGTCTTCGTGCTCGCCCTTCGCCAGAGGGAATTTGCTACCGAGTGATCGACGAGTACGAGGGGCAGTTCACTTTGCCGATCTCGACTTCGCTCCTCCCACTCACGCTCGCTGAACTCGTCCGGCAATTCGACGACGGGAGTCTCCACGAACTTGATTGGGGCGGGGGGCTTTCCCTCGGCTACAACAACATGAACGCCGATGGCGGTTCCGACTACGAAAGCCTGCGACACTTCACGGACATCTCGTCGTCCTTTTACCGCCAGCTTTCGACCCACTACGAACACGTTTTCGAAGACTGGGTAAAGGAGTCCTGTGACGAGCGCGACGCAGAGCCGGCCGCCGGAGGTGAAGTATGAAGCCACAGGCAAAAATCACCGACGGCGAGAAACTCATCCAAAACGGAATGCGTGAGCTGAGAACATGCGCCGATGCAGCAGCCGATTCCGCACGTAACTTGGTAAATCGAGCACTGGCCCACTGGCCAAAGCTTCTGTCAGACGCCACAATCGTAAACGAGATCGCGATGCTGCTTCAGTATGCGTCACAGAACCTCGAATACACCATCCAGCAAAATCATACTTATGAAGCCCCAGATAAACCTCACATCCGAACAGGAAGAACGTCTTCGCGAGCTCTACCGGAAAAACTATCTCGCCCACATACTGCTTCCGCCGGAAGTCGTGGCAGACGAGTTCCCCCCAAAGCCGCTGTCGGCAAAGAAGGAGTGTCCTCATAGTTCGGATTTCCATCGAACTGATCCGGATTGATTCTGTGGTCGCTTTTGGATCGACGCATTCAAAAGCGGTCTACGCAGGCGACTCATCGTTCCTGCTGACGGTATCCGTAAAACTTGTATCCGTAAAACTTACGATACGCCCAAACCGATTCCTCGCGCCGCACCGCGTGTTGAGTGTGCTGAGAACTCAGCAGTCAGACCGGTCATGACCTCGGTGATCGCTGGCGCCGTTTCCGAGGTAATTGAGGGGCGCGCAGCGGGGCAGGCGTGATCGAGGTATTTGATGGAAACGGGAGGGGGGCAGAAGAGGGTGAGCTGATTTGGAGCGGAGGTTTTACGTTCAGGCGGTGCTCAATCAAGCGGTGGGTGGAGACGAGAACATCATCGAGATGGCGGTTGGGTCGCCGCAGCCAAGCGCTGCCACGCGCTCCTATTCGAAACAGGGAACTCGCCGTTCCAAACGCTAGCGGGTTACGGCAACAGCCGCAGCGCATGCACCGTCGCGTCAAAGACGACCCGGCCTGCACCCGATCCGCAGGTGAATAGCCCCCGCACCACGGCATTTTGTAATTGTCGCTCGATTGTATGCCGGAGCGGACGGGCGCCGAGTTCCGGATGAAATCCCTCGCGAATCAGGAACTCCAACGCCTCTCGCGAAACCTCCAGATCGAAACCGACCGATTTCAGCCGTGCGACTTCGTTGGCCAAATGCAGCCCGGCGATTTCGCGCTGCACGTCGGGCGCGAGCCGGGCGAACACTAGCTTGTCGGGCACGCGCGCCAGAATCTCCGGCCGCAAGGCCTCGGCCACCCGGCGCAGCACAGCCTGTTCGATGCTCGCCATGCTGGAGCGAGCCATCCGCATGGCCTCGGACGCGCCGATATTCGAGGTGAACGCGATGTAGTCGTCTTTCAATGACACGACCTTGCCGGTCGCCAGCGTGATGTGTCCGGGCTCCAGCAGCTGGATGAACAGGTCCAACACCTTTGGGTGCGCCTTTTCCAGTTCATCGAAGAGCCAGACGCGCGGAGAAGCGCCGGCGGCCGCACGCCCGACGGCGCCCGCGTCCGACGCATCGGCTCCGAGCAATCGCTCCACCGCGTCGGTCCGCTGATACTCCGAGAGATCAAATCTCCGCACGCGATCATCGCCGAAAAGATAACGCGCGGCCAGGAGCACGAGTTCGGTCTTGCCCGTGCCGGTCGGGCCAACCGCCAGCAACACTCCGCGCGGGCGGTCGGGACGGGCCAGGCCCAACTCGCCCCGGGTGAAGACCGCCGCCGCACGCGCGATGACGTGATCCTGTCCGCGCAGCTGCGTGCGCAGGTGGGCTTCGAGGCCTCGCAGGTGGGCGATGCGCGCGGCGTCAGCCATGGTCTTTGGCCAGCCGGGCCAGCCTGATCTTCGAGAGGCCGCGCGGCTTGTTCGGAAAATCCGCGAGGAATTTCTCGACGGCGGGCGCCAGCTTCTTCCCGTCGGGCGCGGCGCGCAGAATGGCCCGCACCACGTAGGCGCGGGTGGCGATGATTTTTGCCTTGGCCAGGTGCAGCACGACGCCGTCGAGTTTTTTCACGTCGTCCTTGGGCAAATCGACCGTCGGATGCCCGCTGACGTTGTCGTCATTCGGCACGGTCGCACCGAGCGCGTTTTCTCCGGCCAGCCGGACGGTGTGGGCGATCATTTCGCCGGGGGGCGTGAGGTGGATCAACGCCCGCAGCACCGTGGCGCTGCGCACCATCACGCCGGCCTTTTTGAGCCCGGCCACGCGGTCGGCAAGCACGCTCATGTCCGTGGGATAAAAGGAGAAACTGACCTTGATTGGCCGTGATTCGCTCATGTCGAATCTAAATCCCATACGATAATATTTGACAAGCGGCAAATAACGTATGGTTTTAAGAAACAAGATGCCTTTGTCCCTCCTCACCGACCTCAGTCTCCCGCTCGCGTTGCGCCCCTTGGGCCACCCGGTCTTCGCCCAACTTCAGGCGGTGAAGGATGGGTTTGGTTCCGCTCTCGTGCTGGTGTTCATGATCGGGTTTTTCTGGGGGATCATCAAAATCTGGGGCGGGGCCAACGCGATTTCCAAAGGAGACAGCGAAGGCAAGGCCGGCATTTTGGCGGGGATCATCATCGCCGCTGCCGCCGCCATCATGGCGGCGCTGTTTACGATCTTCGGGATGCAGGACGCGATCCTGACACCTCGGTTTTAATCGTGATGAAAGCCATGAACGAATTGCGCTTCACGGACACCAATGCGGCGGACGACTCCACCGGCCGGGTCTTCGGACTCGACGGCAATCTTTATCTTCCCGTGGTCGGCGGGATGGTTGCTGGGGTTGTGCTGTTCGCCGGACTCGGGTTCGTCGGAACCAGCTATCCGTTGGCCGGGGCGGTCGCGGCAATTCCGATGATTGGGTCTCTGGTATGGGTTTTAGGATTTCGGCAGGGCAAGCCCGCCGGCTATGACCGGGACAAGCTGGACAATCTGCTCGGTGGCGCCGATTTCACGCGGGAAGGCGAACCCATAACCCATACGAAGGCCCATGCGGCGGCTCCGGACGGCCGGATGGTCAAGGGAATTCTGGTCTTTGGTTCACCGGAACGCGGCGGCTTGGTCGCGAAAGGCTTCCGGCTGGAACCGCCGGATTTGCGCGGCGCGAGTTTTGAGCAACTCAATGCCTTCCAAGACCGGGTCCGGGCGCTGCTCGCCCTGACTTCCCCCGGCCGGCGCTTGCAGATTCAGTGGTGGCCAGACTCCGACTACCGGCAGGCGTTGCTCGCTTACCATGCACGGACGCAGGAGGTGAAAGACCCCACCATTCGCGCCGTCCGCAACGAGCGGTTCACCCGCTACTGGCCGCGAACCCTGAACGGCACCCTGCGGCGCGAGCATCTCGCCGTCTTCCTCTCGATTGAAATTGAGGCCTCCGCCGGCACAGTCCGCAGCAAGGAAGGACTCCGCGAACACTACGCGGCCGTGTTGCAGGAACTCGCCGGCCAGTTCGAGGAGTTCGCGAGCACGCTGCGCACGGTTTTCGGGCCGGAGACGCCCGTGCATCCGATGGACGACGCCGAGCACTGCGCCGGCCTGCGGAGGTTTCTCAACCCCAGCCACGCGCGACGCACTGCGGACGCCCCGGCCGAGTTGTTCGACCCGGAGCTGACGATGCAGGAAAATTGCTGGCACAGCGAGGGCGTCGGCCAACGCGGCGGCGGATTCTTCCTCGACGGTCACTACCATGCCGTGCTGGCCCTTAGTCGCTGGCCGCAGCGGACGCGGCCGGGCATCGTGACGCACCTGACTGGGCTGCCGTTTCTTGACTACGCGATCACGGTGAACGTGACCCCGGTCGCGGGTCGGCAGGAGATCCGCCGAGAGGAGCAGGCCACCGAGCGGCTGCGCGGTGAATACGCGGAAAAACCCCGCGCGTCGCTGCTCGTCGCGCTCCGCAAAAAGGAGCGAAAGGTGGAGGCGCTCGCGGGTGGATTCGCCCGACCGTTCCACGTGACCTATTTGTTGCGCGTGTGGGCGCCGACGCCCGAGGTGCTGCGCGAGAAAGTCGCGGCCGTGCAGGCGGCCATCAACGCGATGGACGGCGCGCAGTCCTTCGAGTGCGCGTTGCCGACGACGGCCAAGAAACTCTTCTTCTCGTCCTGGCCCGGCTGGACGCATTCGTCCTACCACCACCGCGAACGGATCGAGCTTGCGCCGGCCGGAGGCGCCTTCGCTTCGCAAAGCCAGATTTGCCGACACGCTTGCCGATCCTTCGCTGTGCTCGCAACGGAGGCGACGGCGAAGATGTGTCGCATACTGGCGAGCGGCCGGTTCGTACCAGCGGCGGCCGCGACCCCACTTCGCCAGAGGTC
>CAMATV010000284.1 GCA_945861235.1 Opitutus sp. GAS368 | reverse complement strand
TTCCACGTGCTGCGCGACACCGATGGCGACGGACTTGAGGACAAGGTCGACACGTTTTCCGAAAAGCCGAATGCCAACTATCCGCTCGGCATCGCGGTGAAAAACGGCGAGCCGTATTTCGTCCTCACGAGCGAAATCATCCGGTTCCGCGACCGCGATGGCGACGGGGTGCCCGAGACGCGCGAGGTGTTCGCCACCGGTTTCGACGACCCCGACCTCGCCAGGGCCAGTTACCTCCTGAAGCGCCGCGTCGACAACGCCATGGCCGTTTCCTTCGGCCCGGACGGTGCGCTCTACCTCACGATGGGCAGCGCCGCCCCCACCAACCCCTACTGGACCGACAAGAAAACGGGCGCGAACCACTACGCGACTGACAAACGCCGTGGCTGCCTTCTGCGCATCACCCCTGACGGCAAGGTGGAACAGCTCTCGAGCGGCCTTCGTTATGTGATGTCGCTCCAATGGAATCGCCACGGCGATCTCTTCGCTACCGATCAGGAAGGCGCGACGTGGTCGCCCAACGGCAATCCCCTGGACGAACTCCTGCATCTCCAAACCGGACGCCACTACGGTTTTCCGCCGCGCCATCCCGTCCATCTGCCCAACGTCATCGACGAACCGAGTGTCTGGGATTTCGCACCGCAGCATCAGAGCACCTGCGGTTTTCGCTTCAACGGTCCGGTGCCCGGTCGCGGTCGCTTCGGCCCCGAATTCTGGGCCGACGACGCCTTCATCACCGGCGAATCGCGCGGCAAACTCTGGCGCACGAAACTCGCGAAGACCGCCGCCGGCTACGTCGCGCGCACCGACCTCATTGCCAATCTCGGATTGCTCGCAGTCGATTGCGCCATCGCGCCCAACGGCGATCTCGTGGTCTGTTGCCACACCGGCGCGCCGGATTGGGGCAACGGTCCGACCGGCGAAGGCCGCATTTTCAAAATCAGTTTCACCGACAAGACGTCGCCGCAACCCGTGCTTACTTGGCCCGCGAGCGAGACGGAAACCGTCATCGCCTTCGATCGTCCGCTCGACCCCAACGCATGGTCAGACATCGCCGCCCGCACGCAGATCGACTCCGGCCGTTACGCCTCGGCCGCCGATCGCCTCGAAGCGATCCGTCCGCCCTACGCCGTCGTCAAAAACCAGCAGCACGAACCTCGCGGTGCCGTTGCCGTGAAATCCGCCCGCCTCTCCGCTGACCGTCGCAACGTTTCGTTCACCTCTGCCGCGCGCGTATCCGCTCTCAACTACGCCGTCGCTCTGCCCGCGCACATCGACGTCGCCCACGATCTCTCAGGCCTCGCCGCGGAATGGCGCGATGGGAGCGGGCCCGCTTGGGTGGGTTGGCTTCCGTATCCGGATTTAACTGTCGGGCGCGAGTTCACGCAGGCCAGCGCGACCCACGACGATCTCTGGATGAAATCCGCGACCGTCGGCGCGCTCACGCTCCGCACCCAGCTCGACCTCTGGCAAATGCTCCAGCCCGCGACCCAGCCCGGTTCGAAACTCGACTACACGCCGGAGCCGGAAACGGTCACCGTCGTGTTCAAGAGCGACGCCCCGATCACTGTCACTGCGCCCGGCGCAAAGCTCGCGCGCGTAAACGACCGCGAGTGTCAGCTTATCTTTGCCGATATCCGTGCCGAGGAGTGGCACGCGCTGACCCTGACCGTTATCACGCCTGTGCGTTCGCTCGATGTGTCCTACCACACCACGCAGGATTCCCGCCCGCGAGCCCTCAGCCCCCGCCGCTTTCTGATGCCGTTCGCCAAACCCGGTGCGCACGATTTGGTGCCGCGCGAAATCGCTGAGATCGCCGGCGGCGACTGGCAAGCCGGCCGCGCGCTCTTCAACGGCAAGGCCACGTGCGCCACCTGCCACGAACTCCGCGGTGAGGGCAAACGCGTCGGCCCCGATTTAGGGAATCTCATTCACCGCGATTACGCCAGCGTGCTCCTCGACATCGCCGATCCCAACGCCGCCATCAATCCCGACGGCGTCGGCTACATGGTCACGCTGAAGGATGGCACCACCACCGTCGGTACGCGCCTCGGCGAATCCGCCTACGAACTCCAGATCGCCCAGGCCGGCGGTGCCGTGGCGAAGCTCAAGAAAACCGACATTGCCAAGACCGAGCCGATGGCTGTCTCGCTCATGCCCGCCGGCCTGGAAAAAACGCTCACCGCTCCCGAGCTGCGGGACTTGTTGACCTTCCTGCTCACCAATCCGACGGGCGGCGCACCGCCGGCGAACCGTTGATCAGCCGCGCCTGTTATTCTGGGCCGGTCTCGGGGAAATCCATGGGTCAGAGGAAGGGGAGGCAGGGGAATCAAGGCGGGGACGGAAAGATCTCATCGCTTCCACAAACCGTGCTGTCACCCGAGGAGGCACTCGTCCGCCACGGTTTGGGAGCGAGGGAACGAAGGCCTTGCATGCTAATGAGAATTCCGAGCAAGGGTTTTTGCTGCGTTCCGGTTTCGTCTCTGCAGTGCCAAAGGATGGGAGTGAAGAAACTGACCGGCACCGCCGAAACGGGAGAATCCTCTGAACTCATTCTGAGCCGGTTTCGGGACAATGCCTTGGGCAACTCGCTGGCGGCGTTCGAAACAGATTTGAAAACGGATTTGAAATCGGGGTAGTTCCACCTTGTGCGGTGCGATTTGGAGGCGGTGGCGGCGGAGACGGCGCGGTTGTCGGAGCGCGACAACGGCCGGCGGAAATCGATCGTTTGATGGGCTGCCCTTGGCGACCGCGCGGGTGCTGAAGGCGACGACGGTCGGGCTGACGGCGTGACCGTAGCGTCCGGGCTCGGGTAGGGGGTGCGGTGGGCGCAACGCTCACGTGCTCCGCTCCAATCCAGCGCGGACTGAGTACCGCGCTACCTCAGCCGCGCTACCGAGTGGAGTCTAGATCAGCACGGCTTGCGTGCGGCCGCCGAGGTCGATGGTTTCGACGCGGGTAACGGTGAGGTGCGCGCCTTGAGATGCGAGCAGGGTCCGGAGGGCATCGAGGTCATTATGGTCTTCGGTGACGACTTGGCCGAAGCGACGATAGGTGACGCGGTAGGCCGTCTCGAGACCTTCGATACGGCGGAGGGATTCGCGGGCGGCTGACGGCGGTTGGAAAGCGCCGCTCCGTTCGGAGAGGCGCGGGGTGGGTTTGCGTTTCGGACGGATGTCGGACGGAAGGGCGGGGCGCGTAAAGGGGTAGGGCTCGCCGAGGATCGCGGCGGCGGCTTGCTCGAGATCGTGGACGCGCACGAACAGCTCTTCTCGGGTGAGGAGAAGGGTGTTGATTTGGATCTGTTGATCGGCGGGCATTAAATGAAACAGGGGGGAATTACCACGAAATGCGGAGGGCGGAAGGAGGTGCGCACGAAACACCCGGAATCCACGGAAAATAGAAGGCGCAGAAGAATGAGAATTAGGATTTCGCGGGCGTTTCGTCGGTGTCGGCCTCGTCGTCTTCGTCGGTGTCGGCGGAGGTGATGCTGGCGGATTTCTTAACGGGCTTTTGGTCGAACCCAGCGACGGGAAGTGGGGGCGCGGGGAATGGGTAGACGCCGGCTTCGCCGACGACGGTGTTGATCTGCGTTTCGTGCGCGGCAATTTTTTCGTAGGCGGCCTGGCGCTCGGTGATGAGGGAGTCGATCTTGATGCGCGCGTCGAGCGCGGCGCGGATCACGTCGGCTTCGGCACCGAGGACGATGTCGCGGAAGGTGAGGGCGGTGAGTTTTTTAGCCATGGAAGGAGTGTGCGAGGGAACGTGAACGTGAAAGGGAAAGGGGCTATTGCCAGAAGAGGCGTTTGAGTTGGTTGAGCTTCGTTGAGAGTTGAGCGTTGAGCGTTGAGGGATCAGACTGCGGGGGGCGCGCCGGCGGAGCTGAGAGCGTGGAGCTGAGAGCTGAGAGATCGGAGCGGAGCGGAACTGAGAGTGGCGGTGCCAGTGGGGTACTGCGGGCGGCGGTGGCACGGGCAGTTTGGGTGGCGGTGGCGGCGAGGACGACCTCGGGGGCTGGATCGAGGAGAAGGCTGGCGAGGAGGTCGTCAGGGGCGTGCGAGTGGCGTAGGGCTGCGAGACGGACGGCGGGGGAGCGGTCGCGGGCGAAATCGTAGAGCTCGGCGCGGCGCCACGCATGCGACGCGACGGCGAGGGCGCGGATGCTCGGGAGCGGGTTCGCGAGGAGGCGATGGGCGAGTTCGGCGTTGGCGACGGTCGCGGGCTTTTGTTGGATGGCCCAGTGACGAAGGAAATCAGGGCTGTGTTCGAGGAGAAACGGAATCAGTTCGGCGTAGAGGTCGTCCCGGTAGGCGAGGGCGGTGAGGACCGCGGGGAGGCGCGTGGCGGCGAGCGATTGGACGTGCTCGGGGCTGAGCGCGGGATTCGTGGCGAGGGCGACGCACACGGATTCGTCGGCGAGGGCGACAAAATAGTCGGCGATGTCGGGGACGAGCGAAGGATTCGCGGCGAGGGCGACGCGGACGGGGAACACGGGCGGGACGGGCGTGCTACCTTCGACAGACGCAAAATCCACGAGTGTGACGCCGTTGCCACGTTCGCTTATGGTGTCGGACTGGGCGAGCTGGCGCTGGAGCGGGGCGGCGAGGTGGGGACGCGCGGCGACCCAAACGTGTTCGTCGGGTTCGCCATGGGTGATAACGTGGAGCAGGGCGATGGGGTCGGGCTCGAGGAGCTCGCGGGCGACGCGGCGAACAGTAGCGTGCGGTGAGAGGAGCAGGAGCGCGCGAACAGGGGCGGGGAGATTTTTGCGCGAGCCGAGCGCGAGTTGAACGTCTTCTTCGTCGGAAGCCGCCCAGCCGAGGAGAAGTTCGTCTTCGGCGGTGGTGGTGGCGATGGTGTGGGTACGGACGACGGTGCTGGCGTCGGCGGCGAGCACGAGGGCGACTTGGGCGGGAAGCGCGGGCTGCGACGAAAG
>CAMATV010000283.1 GCA_945861235.1 Opitutus sp. GAS368 | reverse complement strand
CCGGCAGCGGAAAATTCAGGTGATGGCACCATAGCGAGAACGCCCACCATGCGCCAACTCCACCAAAAAGAAAGCTTCCCGCTCCCGCATCTTCTCGCCGGCACGGTCCTCGCCACCCCACCGCGAGCCACCTTCGCATCGAAAACTCCCTCGACGCCTTGTGCAACGCACCACACGGTTCCATCTCATATTCCGAGCAGCACAGAAACTGCTGTCCGCCGCTCGAACGGCCAACCTGATCCACCACCGACCCGCCATGAACATCATCACCTGCCCTTCGGCCCGCCTCCCACTCGCCCTCTGTGCCCTGATCACCGGCGCGCTGCTTTCACCACTCGCCGTCGGCCAGACCGCACCGAACACGTCGTTGCCGACCTCAACCTCAGCGGCGAACTCCGCCAAGATGGACGAAGCCGTCACACTCTCCGTCTTCACCGTCTCCGAAGACAAAGACCTCGGCTACGAGTCCATGCAGACCACCTCCGGCATGCGCACCGCGCAACAGCTGAAGAACATGGCCAACTCGATTTCGATCATGAACTCGCAGTTCATCGAGGACCTCGGTCTCACCACGATGGAGGAGATGTCCACGTGGATGGTGTCCGGCGAATCCAACCCCGACCCCAACGCCCTCGTGCAAAGCCGCGTCATCCTCCGTGGCGTCCCTAACGCCTACGCTCTCCGCAACGGCTGGATCTGGTATTCCCCGATGGACGCGTTCTCGACCGAAAAGGTCGAAGAACTGCGCGGCCCCAACGCGTTCCTCTACGGCGAAGCCGACGTCGGCGGGGCCAATAACCAGATCACCAAGCGAGGCCTCCTCAGCCGCGAGCTCACCCGCGCCAAAATCATGGCCGGCAGCAACAACCTCTTCCGCGCGGAGGTCGACTTCAACCGCCGCCTGATCCGCGACAAACTCGCGGTCCGCCTCTCGGCGGTGAATAGCCACAACGATTCGTGGATCGACAACGTCCGCCGCGATTTCCGCGGTATCTACAGCGCCATTACCTACCGCCCAACGCAGCAAACGCTCATCACCGTGATGGCCGAACACGACCGCACTGCCGCCGTCCTCTCGCAAGGCATGATGATCGATGCCTTCTCCCGCCCCACCACCGCCACGCTCGGCGCCGTCGGCTACCTCTACAACACCGCCCTCGGCACCGGCTACCGCGCTCAAGGCCGCGTGATCAGCACGGGCGCTGGTATCGTGGTTGTCGATCCCGACCTCATTCCCAAACGCACGCAGACCAACGGCCCCAACGCCACCTACAACAACGCGACCACTTCCGTCACCCTCGAGGTCAACCAAGACATCGGCAAAAATCTCCACCTCCAGCTCAGTGGAAACTTCTATCAGCAAAACCTCGAGAGCTGGGGCGCCAGCGCCCGCAACATCACGCGCGACCGCAGCCCGCTCCTCGCGAGCGGCCAGGCCAACCCGTATTTCAACGAGCTCTACACCGAGTATTTCCGCACCCATGCCTACAACGGTAACACCGTCCGCGATATCCGCCTCTCCGCCGTCTACGACCTGAACTTCAAGTGGATGAAGCAACAGTTCATCGCCAACGTGCAGCAGCACCAGGACAGCCCGGGGCAGAAAAAAGCGAAACACGCCGAGTATCTCGACCCCACAAATCCCAATTGGGTCGGCACCATCAATCCCGCCATCACGCAGGCCGCGTTCGTCGCCAACCGCACCGTCTTCACGAACAACCGCTTCACTCGCCGCTACTATCTGCGCGACGGCCTCGATTCCGCTCGTACCGCCGACCTCGGCCCCGTTTCGGGCGTCTCCGCTTACTATCCCGATTTGTCCAACGCCGTCGCCGCCACCGGCCAGTTCATCGACCGCCGTTTCTACACGCCGTCGTGGGGTGTCGGCGCCTCCGGCTCCTATTTCAAAGACCATCTCTTCACGATGATTGGCTACCGTCAGGACAAATTTAACATGAAGACCACCCGCGGCATGGTGCGCGCCCAAAAGGACTGGGAAGTCGATTACATCGAAGCGTTCAACACCCCCGCCCAGCAGTTCGTCCGCTACAAAGTCGACGGCGCGAACTACGGCGGCGTGCTCCGCTTCAACGACATGTTCGCCATCGGCTACAACTACGCCCAGTCGTTCCGGATCTCCGTCGGCCAAGGCAACGCGACGTTCAACGCCGGCGAACTGTCGAGCATCCCCGTCGGCGAGGGCCGCGATATCTCCGCCCGCTTCACGCTGCTCCAGGGCAAACTCGAGCTGAACTACGTCAATTATAACAACTTTACGCCCAATGCCCGCTTTGCCGTCCCCGGCGTGACCGCGGCGTTTCGCGACGAGATGACCACTAACTTCGGCAGCGGGTTCGACGTCACCGCCACCGGCGACTACCAGACCACGCGCACCAAGGGCAACGAAGTCGCGGCCATTGCCAACCTGACCCGCAACTGGCGCCTAAGCGCTTCTTATTCGGACAACGACGTCGCCAACGTCGACCGCGTGCCGATCCTCAAAGAGTTTCAGGCCGAAGGCAAAGCCCTCAACAAGCCGACGCCCCTCCTCAACGATCTCATCTCTACCGTCCCCGAAGGCGTGCCCAACGGCGGCTTCACCAAGGCCCGCGGCAACCTCGTGAGTCGCTACGCCTTCTCCCAAGGCACGCTGAAGGGCTTCGCGATTGGCGGCGGTGCCAACTGGCGCCTGCGCACCTACCGCGGCGCCGTCAATCTCACCGGCGCAGCCGGCGCGGCCTCGACCAATCTCTACTCGCCCGCCTACACGCTCTACAACGCGTTCTTCAGCTACAACCGAAAGGTCCTGAACCGCAACACGACCTTCCAGCTCAACGTCGATAATCTCTTGGACCAAGACTACTACCGCTCCGCCGCCATCGGCTCCGCCTCGTGGGGCGACCCGCGCTCCTTCCGCCTGACAGTCTCGACCGACCTTTAAGGCCGATCGCTGCAGTCGGCACGGCGGGGACGCTCGGAGCGGCGGGTGCAGTCGGAGCCCCTCCCTCCGAACATTTTCTGGCCGAGTCTGCCGGAGCTCCCCCGCAAAACTTCTCGGGGTCAGTCAGAGGATCGGGCACAGGCACGAGTTCATCGGCGGTGTCCACACTGTCACGAGTCCGTCGCTCCCTGTGCCGACTCATCCGGGAATTTTCGTCGCGACTCCGCGTCGGTCGTGGTGTCTTCTCCGGTTTTTCGCATGACCTTCGACTTCGATACCGCCATCCCTCGCGCCCACAGCGACTCCCAGAAATGGCAAAAATACGCCGGCCGCGATATTCTGCCCATGTGGGTCGCCGATATGGATTTCAAGTGCGCCCCCGCCATCCTCGCCGCCCTTCACGAGCGCGTCGACCACGGCCTCTTCGGCTACTCGCGGCCCGTAAAGTCCACCGTCGACGCCGTCGTGGCCGCCATGGAGCGCAACTACGGTTGGAAAATCGACGCCGCTTGGATCGTCTGGCTCCCCGGTCTCGTCGTCGCCCTCAACGTCACCGCTCAAGCCTTCGCCGAACCCGGCGACGAAGTCCTGACGCTCTCGCCCGTCTACCCGCCGTTCATTACCGCGCCGAAAAATTCCGCGCGCGCTTCCGTGCACGTACCCTTCGAACTTCAGGCCGGAGCCTGGACCATTAATTGGGACGCCCTCGAACGCGCCGTCACCCCACGCACGAAACTCTTTTATCTCTGCAATCCCCACAATCCGATCGCCCGCGTCTGGCGCCGCGAGGAGCTCGTGCGCCTCGCCGATTTCTGTGTGCGCCACAATCTCGTCCTCTGCTCCGACGAAATCCACTGCGACCTCATCCTCGATCCGGCGCTGAAACACATTCCCACCGCACTCCTCTCACCCGAGATCGCCGCCCGCACGATCACGCTGATGGCGCCGAGCAAGACCTACAATGTCCCCGGCCTCGGCACCTCGTTCGCCATCATCTCGGACGCCGCGCTGCGCACCCGCTTCGTCCGCGCCACCGCCGGCATCGTCGCCGAAGTGAACAATCTCGGTTACGTCGCCTGCGAAGCCGCCTATCGCGACTGCGAGCCTTGGCGCCAAGCCCTCCTCGCCTACCTCCGCGGCAACCGCGACCTCCTCCTCACCACCGTCGCCCGCGATCTCCCTGGTATCGTGATCGAGGCCCCGATCGAGGCCACCTACCTCGCATGGCTGAATGTCTCCGCGCTGGGTCTCGCGGACCCCATCGCGCACTTCGAAAAACACGGCGTCGGTCTCAGCGAGTGTGCGTATTTCGGTGCCGCCCGCGGCACCTATGTCCGGATCAACCTCGGCTGCACGCGCGCCACCCTCACCGCAGCGCTGCACCGCATGAAGCTCGCGCTCGCCGCCCGTTGAAGCCCCCCGGCAATCGATAACCCAGTCGGTTACCGTCGCCTCTTCGGCCCGCCCCCCCTCAGTATCCATTTTTTCGTCCCGCTCAATCCCGTGCGCCGCCTCGCCCGTATCCTCTTTTTCACCGCGACATTCACCGCCCTCGCCCTCGCGATCCGGCAACACGGCTCGCTCCCCGAACGTGTCGCCACGCACTTCGGCGCCAGCGGGCAACCCAACGGCTGGATGTCGCGCGATCACCACACCGTCGGCCAAGTGGCTATTTCGCTCTTCATCGGCGGACTGTTCTTCGCGCTCACCCTCTATCTGCCGCGCGTGCCCGCACTTTTCGTCAACGTGCCCCACCGCGACTATTGGCTCGCTCCGCAACAACGGGCTAAAACCTTTGCGTGGCTCGGCTCGATGCTCTGTTGGCTTGGAGCCCTCCTGCAGGGTTTTCTCGCCTTTGTATTTCACGAAGTCTGGCGCGCCAATCTCCTCACGCCGCCCGCGCTGCGCCTCAATTCCCTCTGGCTCCAGCTGAGCCTCTTCATCATCACCGTCGGCCTCGTCATCACGCTCCTCTTCCGCTTCCGCCGACCGACCGGCGACCGGTGA
>CAMATV010000282.1 GCA_945861235.1 Opitutus sp. GAS368 | reverse complement strand
TGACGGTGGTGGCCGCCGCCGGGTCGAGCGACATGAGGAGCGCGGCGACGGCCGCGGAGCCGATGGCAAACGAGATGGGCACGCCGGCGAAGAGCAGCACGGCGAAAACGAGGGAGAGGACGATGGCTTCGTTCATGTCAGTTTAGTCCCGAGGATTGTTCGCCGGTCGGGGTCTCGCCGCGCACGGTGTCGAGGAGGGCCATCACGCTGTAGAAAACGATGAACGCGCCGGCGAGCGGCACGGCGAGGTAAACGTAGCCGAGCTTCACTTGCAGCGCGGCGGACTGCTGGCCGAGGGAGAGCTGGATGTAAACGAGGCGACCGCCGCCGGCCACGAGGACGGCGAACGAGAAGAGCAGCACGCAGGTGTGAATGATGAATTCGGAGGTGCGCCGGCGGGTGCCCTGGAGGCGGGCGGTGAGGAGGTCGAGGGCGAGGTGGGATTTTTTGCCGGCGGCATAGGCCGAGCCGAGGAGGCCGACCCAGATCATCATGTAGCGGGCGAGTTCCTCGGTGAAACTGGACGGTTGGCCGAGCACGAAGCGCGTGAAGACTTGCCAGAGGACGTTGAGGACCATCCCGGCCATGAGGACGCAGATGACGGAGCCGAGGAGGCGGTCGAGGGCAAGGCGGAGCGCTTTCATGGTGTCACCTCCGCGATGCGGCGATCGAGCGGGCCGATGACCGGGTCCTGGCGGGCCGTGGCATGCAAGGCGGCGACGCGCGCGGCGAAGAGGGCCTTGTCGGGGCGGATGATTTCGACGCCGGCCTGCACGACGGCGGCGAGGGACTCCGCGGTGGAGGCGGACCAGAGTTTTTGTTGAAAGACGGCGGACTCGTCCGCGGCCTCCTGCATCCACTGCTGCTGCTGTTTGGTGAGACTGTTCCAGAAGTGGGTGCCGATGATCACCACGTCGGGGACGCTCGTGTGCTCGTCGAGCGAGTAGAATTTGCAGACCTCGTAGTGGCGGGCGAGGTGGAAGCTGGGCGGATTGTTTTCCGCGCCATCGACCACGCCCTGCTGGAGCGCGGTGTAGAGTTCGCCGAAGGAGATCGGTGTGGCCGAGGCACCGAAGGCGCGGATGAGCGCAAACGCCATCGGGCTCTCCTGGACGCGGATTTTCATCCCCTTGAGGTCGTCGGGCGAGCGCACGGGGCGCTTCGTGTAGAAGCTGCGGGAGCCGGAGTCGTAGTAGCAGAGGCCGCGCATGAACTTCGACTGGGGCGCGGCGAGGATTTCCTGGCCGATGGGACCGGCGAGCACGGCGGTTTTGTGCGCCTCGTCGCGAAAGAGGTAGGGCAGGCCGAAGACCTTGAACTCCGGGGCGAAGCCCTCGAGCACGCTGGCGGAGACCTTGGTCATCGCGATGCCGCCGAGCTGCACGAGTTCGAGGCACTCGCGTTCGCTGCCGAGCTGCCCGCTCGGGTAAACTTCGACGCGCAGCGTGCCACCGCTCTTGGCGGCGAGGCGCTCCGCGAGGTGGAGCATGCCCTGGTGGACGCTATGTTTCGCGTCGAGGCCGTGGGCGAGTTTGATGACTTTGACATCGCCCGGCCGGCCGCAGCCGGTGGCGAGGGCGAGCAGCGCGAGCGGTAGGCAGGCGAAGAACGCGCGGCGGGTCGGGGGAAGGTGATTCATGCGGGCGGGCGGAAGTGAAGAGGCGGCGGGGCGAAGGGGAAGAATTTTAGAACCGAACGATGCGCGGAACGTCGGGACGGTGTCGAGCGTGCGCCACGCGGAAAACCGGCCCGCGGCGCATCTCACTGTCCTGCAGCTCCCGACATGAGCGCGGCATTTGTTGGTCGTTCCGGCTTTAGCCGGTCCGAAAACCGCCCGGACCGGCTGAAGCCGGAACGAAGAACTCGAACGCTGCAATAAACTGAGATGCGCCCACCGGCCCGCGGAAAAAGAGCCCTTCTGTTTTCCTCTGATTTGGATAGCCGAAACGTCTTCCTTCGACTCAGTCTTCCCCACCATGAAACTTTCTACGTTCCGCCCGCTGGTCACCGCCACGCTGGCCCTCGCCCTCGTCGCCGGCCTCGCCGCGCAAGCTCCCGTCGCCCCCAAGCTCGAGTTTCCCGCCGCCAGCCCCACCGCCACGCTGAAGCAACGCGTCGGCGTCACCGACATCGAGATCGTTTACTCGCGCCCGAGCCTCAAGGGCCGCGTCGCCTTCGGCGGGCTCGAGCCGTATGGCGCCGTCTGGCGCACCGGCGCGAACAACGCCACGCGCATCACCTTCAGCACCGAGGTGAAGGTCCAGGGCTCCGCGCTCGCCGCGGGCACTTATGAACTGTTCTCCATCCCGGGCAAAACCGACTGGACCGTGATCTTCCAGAAAGCCGGCAAACAGTGGGGCGCCTACGCCTACAAGCCCGAGAACGACACGCTCCGCGTCCCCACGAAGTCCGTCGTGCTCGCCGCACCCGTCGAGACGCTCACGATCGATCTCAACGACGTGCGCGACAGCTCGGCGACGCTCAACCTCTCGTGGGAAAAAACCCGCGTGCCGGTGAAGATCGACGTCGATATCGTCGCGGCCCTCGTCCCGCAGATCGAGGCCGCGATGGCCGTTCCCGGTGATAAAAAACCCCACGCGCAGGCCGCGATGTTCTACCTCGACAACAACCTCGACCTGAAAAAAGCCGCGGCCTGGATGGATGCCGCGATCGCCGCGCAGCCCGACGCCTTTTACCTCGTTTTCCGCAAGGGCCTGATCCTCGAAAAACTGGGTGACAAAGCCGGTGCCCTCGCCGTCGCGAAAGCCTCGCTGGCCGGCGCCGAAAAGGCCCCGAGCCCGCTCCTCAAGGAGGAATACGTCCGCCGCAATAACGAGCTCATCGCCCGCCTCAAGTGATGCGCGCCGCGACCGACTCGTCCCGCTGCGGCTCGCTCGCATGGAGCCGCGGCGCTCTCGCCGCGGCGGCTGTTTTCACCACCGCGCGCACGACCGCCGGAGAGCCACCGGCTGGCATTGCGATCCAGCAGGATCTCCGCAGCTTCGGGACCTACGCCACGGTGCTCCACGTTGCCGCCCACCCTGACGATGAAAACCGCGGCCTCCTCGCGTATCTCTCGCGTATCCGCGGCTACCGCACGGGCTATCTGTCGGTCACACGCGGCGACGGGGGACAGAACGAGATCGGCCCCGAGTTTGGTGAAAAGCTCGGCCTCGCCCGCACGCAGGAACTGCTCGCCGGCCGGGCGATTGATGGGGTGCGGCAATTTTTCACGCGCGCCCTCGATTTCGGTTACTCGAAGAGCATCACCGAAGCGCTCTCGGTTTGGGATCGTCAGCAAGTCCTCGGCGACGTGGTGCGCGTCATCCGGACTTTCCGCCCCGACGTGATCATCACCCGTTTTTCCCCTCAGGCGCAGGCCGGCAATCACGGTCACCACAACGCGTCCGCGCTGCTCGCGCTCGAGGCCTTCAAGATCTCGGGTGATCCTCAGGCATTTCCGGAGCAGATCGCCGAAGGTCTCACGCCTTGGCAGCCGACCCGGATTCTGCAAAACGGCGGCGGCGGATTCAGCATCGCAGCCGGTGGCACTGATCCGGTGACTCGCGACAGTGTTCAAACGATCGCGGCGCAGACCAGCGCCCAACACAAGACCCAGTTCGGACCGGGCGGCGGCGGCCGGGGTGGTCGCGGCGGCGCGAGTGGTGACGAGCGCACGGAAACTTTTTCACTCCTCGCCGGCGCCCCGGCCAAGGCGGATATCATGGACGGCCTCGACCTCACCTGGGCCCGCGTGCCGGGTGGTGCCGAGCTTGGCCGTCTGGCGGCTGCCGCTCTCGCAAGTTTCAAGCTCGGCGACCCGGCCGCGAGCGTGCCCTCCCTCCTCGCGCTGCGCGCGCAGCTCGCGAAACTCCCTGCTGATTCCGTCGTCGACGACAAGCGCCAGCAACTTGATCGCATCCTCCAAGCTTGTCTCGGAATCACCGTTGAAACGACCGCGCCTTCCGCCGAAGTCGTGCCCGGCGAGAAACTCACTCTCGCGGCCAGTGTCGTCGTGCGCTCCAAATTTCCGGTGCGCTGGACCTCGACCCACGTCAGCTACCCGGGTGGGGGCCTTTCAGTCGATGGATTTGAATCTAGCCGCACGTCGACCGAATTGGTCCTCGACCTTCCGGCCAACGTCCCGGTGTCGCATCCCTATTGGCTCCGCGAGGAGGCCACGGCCGGGATGTTTCGCGTCGCTGATCCGAAACTCATCGGCCAGCCGGAGAACCCGCCGCCCTTCATGGTCGATTGCACGTTCGACGTGGGAGACCAAAAACTGGTCGTGAGCAGCGAGCCGCTGGCACCGACGAAGCCGGGCAAGCCCGGCCGCCGTCTCGTCGTGATTTCGCCCATCTCCCTGCGTTTCAGTTCCGGCGTCGCCCTCTTCACCCCCGGCGAGCGAAAGAAAATCGAAGTCGAGGTCACCGCCGCTCGTGCGGGCGAACGCGGCTCACTGCGTCTCGAAGCCCCGGCCGGCTGGACCGTTTCCCCCTCGAGTCAGCCCTTCCAGCTCGGCAAGAACGGTGAGCAAACACGCCTCGCGTTTACCGTCACCGCCCCGGAGAAATCGGCGGCCGGCACCGTGCTCGCCGTCGCCGAAGTCGGCGGCGTGAAGTTCAGCCACCAACGCACCGAGATTCGCTACGACCATATTCCGCTGCAAATCCTGCAAGCGCCGGCGCGGCTCAAAGTCGCGGCCTTCGACTACGCGACCCGTGGTAAGAACGTCGGCTACCTCCCCGGCGCCGGCGACGACACCGTCGAAGCACTCGAACAGCTCGGCTATACGGTGACCATGCTCACCGGCCCCGATCTCACCGCCGATAAACTCCGCGGCCTCGATGCCGTCGTCATTGGCGTGCGCGCCTTCAATGAGCGCTCCGACCTCGCCGCCAATTTCCCCGGGCTCCTCGCCTACGTCGAAGCCGGTGGCACGGTCATCGCGCAATACAA
>CAMATV010000281.1 GCA_945861235.1 Opitutus sp. GAS368 | reverse complement strand
GGTAACGGATTGCTCGGACTCATCGAGCTCACCCGCGTGATTGAACTCTACAACGTCCGCGCCGGCACAGCCCGCACGGGCGCGTATCACCTCCAGGCGGACACCGAAGACGGTTTCGCTCCGGGGCCGTGACGGCTCGGTCGGCGCGCACCCGCGCACCCAGGAGATTGGCCTCAACTCATTTTTTGCCCGCGAGCAGATTTATTCAGGGAGTTTTTTGCGCGAGAAGGCGAGTGATAGAACGGGAGCAATCGGCGCGGGATTACCCACTAAAGTTCAACTCATCATTCGCAAGGAAGGTGAGCCGTGGTCGGGCAAGTTTCCCCCGGCCATCGCCACGGGGATGGATTTTGCTGAAGGCGAGACCGTTGAATGGACCGTGGCGGACAAGCAGCACCTGATCCTGTCGCGTCACGTCGTGTCGGCCGACCCGTTTAAGTTTAGAAAAAACGCCGCTGCCGTTAGTCCGGAAAATTCACACCCGAATGAATCCAAGGCATGAGCCACAGAGGACACGGGACGCAGCCGCCGAGGTCTCGGAGCAAGCCAGCATGATGGGCTCGGGAACTCTGCGCAGGCTCTGTGCGCTACAAAAAGATTTCACCGAGAAGGTAGAATATCCGGGTTAGCGCCTGCCGCGGCGCACGCGCAGCACACGGAGCAATGCCAATAGCAACGGCGATTCCAGAAGGGGAGGATGTAAAAATCGCCCGCAAGCGAGCTCCTACCCAAGCCGGTTAAGCTTATCTTGAACGCAACTTGGCCTGAGTCCGCCCGCGCAATGCGACCGATGATGAGCGGCGTTCGCGGCTATAAGTCGAACGTCGCGGTAAGCACAAACTGTCGCGGATCGACGATGCGGTAGCTGTGTGGGGTACCATCCGGGAAGGCGCCGATCGCCTGCAGGCGGTCGCCGGTTTCCTGAAGATTGCGGATGTTGAGTTGGTAGCTGGTGTTGACCCGGTTGGCCCAAAGTCGCGTGCGGTAGCGCAGGTTCAGGTCGACGGCGTAACCCGCGCTCGTGGTTTTGCCAAAGAACTTGCCGGTGTCCCAGATGGGGCGGGTGCGGTCGAGGTCGGTGATCGTGGCGGGGAATTGCTGTTTGCCATAGTAGCCGAGGAAGCCGGCGTCCTGATAGCGAAGTGCTCCGCCGACTTCGAATTTACGCAGCGTCTCGTGTTGGGTGATGCCACGGAGTTTGAAGTTGGTGCTGAAACGCCCCGCGTATTTCCGGATTTGGGCACTGGGGGTGCCTTGGGATTGTTGCACGACGGCGTAGGGCGAACCGACGAACACGGCAAAGTTCTGCGCGGCGGTCTGCGAGCCGCCGTAGTTCTTCGTCCACCACAGGGCGTTGTCGCGTTGGTCGCGAATCGTGGTCCAGATGGGCATGCGCTCGGAGATCCACTGGGCGATGTCGCCGGAAACATTTTCGTTGGTGGACTCGGTCTTGGTCAACGAGGCAGCGACGGTCCAGAATTGAGTGGGATTGTAGTTCAGTTCGATTTCCCGCCCTTTGCCGACGATGTCGTTGGTGGATGAAATCTGGCCCGTGTCGAAAGCGTTGTCCATCGCGACCTGACGTTCCCACGGGACGCCCATCTGGCGGCCGACCTCGTTTTCGATCTGGGTTTGAGTGAACGTCGGGTTGGCGGCGGCAACCCAGAGCAGGGCTTGGGTCTGGAGCAGAAACGCGGCGGTCGAGGAGATGTCGATACGGGTGATACGTTGGGCAATCGTGCCGGCATCGCCGCCGCGGGCTTTGATCTGCGAAGTTTCCCAGTTGTTGACGCGGAGGACGAATGTGTTGTCGAAGGCGTTGACGGCAAATCCCCAGTCCTTCCCTTCGCCGGAAGGGTTCGGGAGAGGCTCGAGGTAGAGGTCGACGCGCGGGTCCTGCGGACGGAAGCTGTCGGACTTGTTGTAGGTCAGCGAGAGGCCCTGGAGGATCTGACCCAGATAGCGGATGCCACCGGACGAACGCGCCATTTCGTCGATCGCGCGCCAACCGCGGAACGGGCGGGCGACGGCGCCCTTTTGCGTGGTTGAGCCGCGGTTGGAGGCGTAGTCGCCCAGCGCCCAGTGATCGATGGAACTGTAGTCAAGGGTGATCCCGTCGGGGTTGAGGCGCTGCGGCGTGGAGCCGTTCTTCACGGCTTGTTTGTCTTCGCGTTTGCCGAATGTGGTGACCAGGCGGTTGTCGAAAAAATTGCTCTGCACCACGCCGCCGAGCGTCTTGAGAATATTCTTCGTGTTGCTGCCCGCGCCGGTGCTGTCGGTGGTGGCGCTTTGGCTGATGACGCTGGGTTCCCGCACGAAGCCGGTGGTGGGATTGCCGTAAAAGAAATTGTAGGTCCCGGCGGTGAACTCCCGCGGAGCGTAGTCGATATTGTTGCCCTGGGCGTCGCCGAGGTAGTAGCGGAAGTAGCCGCGGGTGATGTTGGCAGCAGCGGCGGGGCCACCGATGATGGAACCTTGGTTGACGCGGGAGACGCCGGCGGGAATCCAACTGTGGGCGTCGGTGACGCCGTCCTTGTAGGAGTAGCGACGGCTGATGCGGTATTTGTATTCGTTGTAACCGGAAAATTGATGCGTGCCGAGCCACTGGAGGGCGCTCTTCTCGCGGGAGAGGTCGAGGCGGTAATTAAGCTGGGCACGATAGGTATCCCATTTCGACGGCTGCCACCGCGTGAACGGTTGGTCCACGCCCATGTAGGGGCGGAGGAAAAAGGGATTGGGCGAGCCGTCGATGAGGCGTTCGTTGGGGTCGATGAGCAGCTGGCCCGATTGGCCGACGGAATTGAGCTCGCCCATGATGTTGCGTTGATAGCGCTGCGAATCTTCGCGGAGCATGGCCACCTGCGCGTCGATGCGATGCAGGGGCGTATCGGCGATATTCTGGTCGAGCTGCACAGAACTGGTGAACGTGCGGTCCATCACGCGGTTCATTGCCTGGAGGTTTTGATCCGACCAATCGTAGAGCGACTTGCTGCTCACGGTCGGCGTGGTTGTGAAGAGCGGTTGGCCGGTGAAGCGACCGGCGGCGATGCCAGAACCGGCGCTCACCGACATGTAGCGGAGCGAGCCGGAGCCACTGCCCGGATTATTGTTAAGCGTCGATCCGCTGGTCCCGAGCAACTCGAGCCCGCTTTGACCGATATAGGCGTAGAAGCGGCCGCTGCCGGAGAAGGAGCGGTTGAAATAGTCGGGAACGTTGGCGTCCGCCGTGATCGGCGTGGTGGTACCGACGCCGCCGTTGCCGATGGTGGTGCCGTTGACGTGGATGACTTGACCGACGGGATCCCAAGTCGGCCGGCCGCTGGCGATCCAGAAAGAAATATTATCCCGAGGCGGGCTGGAGTTGGGGCGGTTGCCGTTCATCCGGTAGACGGAGTAGCTAGCGGCGATGGACGTTTTTTTGAAGGGCTGGTATTTCACCATGCCGTTGTAGCGAACGGAATTCACGCCGGAGGGCTTGCGCACAAAGCCGTCGTGCTGAAACGCTCCGCTCGCGCGGACAGACAGGACTCCTTTGAGCAGGACGCGATTGAGGTCGAGGCTCGTGCGGTAGCCGCCATAGCTGTCCATGCGTGCCTGAAAGTACGAGCGGTCGCGAGAGAGATTGGCCGAGGCGGGTACCATGTTCACGGTGCCGGATGGATTACCGAGGCCGAAGACGGCACCGTTGGGCCCGCGGCTAATCTCGACGGACTCGATGCCCAGCGGATCGACCGGCACACGGCCCATCGTTTCGAAGTTGCCGAGGGAAACGTTGGCCGAGGCGATGCCGCGGATCCGGTTGGCGCCAGTGGGGTTGAGACTGACGTTTTCCTGCATGTCGCCGTTTCGGTTGACGGTGAAATCCGTGTAGTTGCCCGTGCCCTCGCCGCTGGCGGTGTAAAGGAGGACGTCGTTGATATCGAGCATGCCGAAGTCGGCCATCTGCTCCTTCGTCATCACGGTGATGGAGGAGGCGAGGTCCTCGAGCTTCGTGTTGAAGCGCGTTCCGGACATGGTGTTGGCGCCATAGTAGCCCTTGGTGTCGGAGACGACTTCGAAGGGTGAAAGCGCCACGACCTCATCGGGAGTTTTCACGGCGGCGGGCGCGCCGGCGGTCGCGGTGGAGGCGGATTTTTTCACGTCGGCGTCGAGCGCGGCCTGTTCGGCGGAGTCGAGGCGGCCGTTGTTATTTTTGTCGTATTTCGCGAGCGTCGCGGCGTCGGCCGAGGCGGCGGGCGCGACTTGGGCGAAGGCAGCGGAGGTGGCGAGGAGCAGCAGGGCCGTCGGTAACGCGACGGCGAGGCGGACGCGGCGCAGGGTGGTGGGTAGTCTTTCGGGGTTTCTCATGGGCGGGCTGGTTTCGTTGGAGGTAAAGTGGACGCAGTCGGGGAACGAGCGGGCAAGGCGGGCGCGGTAGCGTGGAGCGCACGCCGCAGGGGGTAAAGGGACGGAAGAGGTAAACAGAAAAAACAGGGGGAGAACCGGCGGGCTGAGAATAATTGTCTGAGAAGCGGAGCAGGGCAGTTCAACGCAAAAAACGCCGCCAAAAAAATCAGCGGCGGCGCGCGAGGAACGAGGGAGAGAATCCTCCGCGCCGTAACCGACGCGGATACGAGGCGGAGGACGGCACTCAGACTTTGTCGGTCTTTTTCTTGTCCGGCAGAGCGCGGGTCGAGACTTCGGTTTTCAGTTTCGCGACGAACGCGTCGAGCGAGATCACGCCCTCGTCGCCCCGGGCGCGACTGCGGACGGACACACTTTGCGTCTCAGCTTCCTTGTAACCCATGACGAGTGTGTAGGGGACCTTGTCGAGCTCCGCGCGGCGGATCTTGCCGCCGAGTTTGTCGGAGTGCTCGTCGATGGTGGCGCGGAAACCCTCGGCCTTGAGGCGAGAGAGAAACGCGCGCGCGTAGTCGTTGAGATTATCACTGATGGGCACGAGGCGAACCTGCTCGGGTGCGAGCCA
>CAMATV010000280.1 GCA_945861235.1 Opitutus sp. GAS368 | reverse complement strand
TGCTCACCACGCACCCCGTCTGATCGATCAGAAACATCGACGGGATCAAACTGATGCCAAACTTGGTGGAGAACTCGTTTTTCCAATATTTGCCGTCGAAATGCTGGGGCCACGGCATCTGCTCCTTCGTCGTGAAATCGACGAGTTTCTGCTTCGCCTTCGCCAACTTGGTCGCCGTCTGCTCCGGCGCGTCGTTGGCCGAGAGGTTGGCATTCTCCAGCGTCACTCCGATGATCTCAAAGCCCTTCGCATGCAGCTCGGCGTAGACCTTTTTGATGTTCGGTAATTCGGCGGTGCACGGCCCGCACCACGTGGCCCAAAAATCCACGAGCACGACTTTGCCGCGTAGGTCCTTGAGGTCCACTTTGCGCCCGTCCACCGCCGTAAAGGCCAACTCCAAGGGCTTCTCGAGGCTGTCGAGCGCCTGGAGCTTGTCGGCGGCGAATTTCTTCACGCCCTCGTCGGGCGCAGTGAGCAAATGTCGGCACCCTTCCTCCAACGATCCGGGGACCGCATCCTTCCAAGCCGTGAGGAAATTTTCCGCCTCGCCCGCGAGCCGAGGGTTGCCCGCATAGCGCGCAAGGTGCCGGTCGAATTGTGCAATCAACGCGAGCCAGACTCCACGCCCATCCTTCTCTTCGCCGGATTTAATGCGCGCACGCTGCCGCCGTGACTCCGCCGCGAAATCTTGAAACTCGAGCACCTCGCGCTGCTCCGGTTTGCTGTCCGCCGCCGCCAACAGCGAGCGCTTGAGCGCGTCCACCTGTGTCTGCCACGCCTGCTTTGCCGGCTCGTCGAAAATCACATCCGCCATGCTCTGGCTCGTCGCACCGGGCTTGGGCGCAAACCCCTTCATGAAAATCGGCGCTCGGCCGATCAAGGTCATCACGACATCCCAGCGCCGCGCGTCCTGCGGGTAAGCCGCGTAAAACGCGAGCGCATCGGCCGTGAGCTGCTTGTTCCGCGCATCCACCCAAGAGAAATAGCTTTCCATGCCGCCCATTTCCTTCGGATTGCCGGGCGTCTTCTCGCTCCGCAGTGCCACAAAGGCTGCATACGCGCGATCCGCCGCCGATTCCGTGGCGGGAGCCGTGACCGACGTGGCTGCCGCGGGAGCGACGAGCGTCGCTTTGATCCCGCCGGCGGATGTCGTCGTCTGCGCGGATCCAGTCGCGGCGGAGGCAAATTTCGCCACGAGCGCCATCATCTCCGGTGTCGGCAGATCTTCGGCCTTCACCGGCACCCCGGCGCGGCGCAGCAATTCCGCGAGACCTTGCGCGGAAGTCGCGACTTTTGGCGCGACTTTGCCGACCAGTTTCCCCTCGCGATCCAGCACGAGCACCATCGACATGGGCACGACCATGCCAACCGCGAGAAACACCGCCGATTCCTTCACCGCATCCGGCCCGCTCGGATCCAGCACCGTCGCAAACCGATGCCGGTCGCGATGCAGCTCCCGCCACGCCTGAAAATTCTCCGGCGTATCGCGTGTCACGAGTGCGACGACCTCGACGCCCAGCGCGCCGTGTTTTTCGACTGCCTGATTAAGCCAGTCACCCGGGATCGACTCCGCCGGCGAGAAACTCAGCACCACCGGTTTGCCGCGAAAGGCGGAAATTTTCTGCTCCGCACCCGCGGAATCACGCACCACCAGATCGGGCATCACCGCGCCCGCTTTCAGTCGCACCGCGTCTTCCGTGAAAGGCGGTGGCGTCGGCCGCGCACCCGCGGGGTTGGTCGTGGCACTGTTCGCGCGAATCGTAGCCGCCTTGGTCTGCGCCTCGGCTGATCGTGCCATGATCGCCGACCCGACCTTCACGCCCGCCTTCGCCAATCCCGCCTCGAGCCGCGTATCACCCGGCAAATACCCGTCCGTCGTCGCCACGATGACGCCGGTGCGGTCGATCACGAACTGGGCGGGAATCGCCGGCACGCCGTAGAGTGCGGCCGAGGCGCGCTGCGCGTGCTCCGGCGTGCCTTGCTCGTGCGGATCAAACGTGAAGCGCATCGCCGGATAACTCCCGCCCTTGAGTTTCACCCAGTCTGCAAATTTCTGCCGCTTGTCCCCGGTGCACACCGCGAGCACCACGACACCCTGGTCGGCGTATTTCGCGGCGATCTGCTGCGTGTGCGGCATCGAAGCGATACAGGGCGAGCACCACGTCGCCCAAAAATCGAGGATCAGCACCTTGCCCCGGTAATCGGCCAGACGGACCTCCTTGCCTAGCGCATCGAGCGTCACAAAATCCGGCGCCACCTCGCCTACCCCGGGTTTTTCCTCCGAGGCCGCACCTTGGGACGAGGCAACCAGTAAAAACAGGGCCACAAAACCGACGGCAAATCGACAGTTGAACATGGGAGAATGGAGGGCGATGGTGGACACAGCTAGCTCCCTCCGCTGCCCGCGTCGAGCACCGCGTGACGACCAACCGCCTTCCGCGCGAAGCGGCCCACCGCAAGCCGCCGCCCTAACACCTCCGCTACCCTTTTCTCATCGCCGCAGCCTCCCCGGGAACAATTCTCCCAGTTTGCGCCTCGGATCAATTTCCCCACCTTCTTCCCTTATGTCGTCGCTTCGCCGCCCATTGTTCGCGCTGCCTCTTATTGTCTCCACGCTTCTCTCACTGCTGTGCGCATCGTCCGCCCTCGCCGCAGCGAAGCCGGCCCCCGTCAAAGCCTCGCTCGTCGCCGCCGACGCGTCCGTCAAACCCGGCCAGCCGCTCACCGTCGCCCTCCGGCTCGTCCACGACGCCCACTGGCACACCTATTGGCTCAACCCCGGCACCGGCCTCCCCACCGCGCTCAAATGGAGTCTCCCGACCGGCTGGACCGCCGGTAAAATCCAGTGGCCCGCCCCACTCGCCCTCAAAGACAAAGCCGGCAACACGATTGGCAACGGCTACGAGGGTGAACTTTTTCTCCCCGTCACGCTCACGCCTCCCGCCAACGTCACGGCCGGTTCGTCCATCGAACTGAAAGCCTCGGCCGATTGGCTCATGTGCGCGGAAATCTGCGTGCCCGGTAGTGCCGACGTCTCCCTCATCCTCCCCGTCTCGACCGGCACCCCGAAGCCCGACGCCACCTACGGCGAGAAAATCCGCGCCACGGTCGCCGGCCTGCCCCGCGCCGATGCCGCCTGGAAAGTCACCGCCTCGCGCGACGCCAAAAACCTCACGCTCACGATCACCCCCGCCGCCAACCCCGCCGCCGCGCCCGCAAACCTCCACTTATTTTCTGACGACGGCCTCGTCGCTTTCGATCTCCCCCAAACCGTGAAACCCAACGGCCAAGGGGGTTTCACCCTCGTCGCGCCGATTTCTCCCGACGGACCCAAGGATGCGAAAAAATTCCTCGGTGTTCTTACGACCTCCACAAGTTGGGTCCCCGGCGCCACCCTCCGCGGCCTCCGCGTCGATACGACCTTCGTCGCCGCAGCGCCACCTTCCACGCCAATCGCCCAACTGCTCGGCACGCTCGTCCTCGCCTTCCTCGGTGGCCTGGTGCTCAACCTGATGCCCTGCGTCTTCCCCGTACTGGGAATCAAAATACTCGGCTTCGTCAATCAATCGGGTCAGGACAAAAAAAAGGTCGTGCTCCACGGTCTCGTCTTCGCGCTCGGCGTCCTGCTGTCGTTCTGGTCGCTCGCCGCCGTGCTCGCGATTCTGCGGGCGGGCGGACAGGAACTCGGCTGGGGCTTCCAACTCCAAGAGCCCGGCTTCGTCTTCATCCTCGCTGCCGTGATGTTGGTCTTCGCGATGAATATGAGTGGCGTCTTCGAGTTCGGCCTCAGCGCCACCGCCGTCGGTGCGGATCTTCAGATGAAATCGGGTTTTGCCGGTTCGTTTTTCACCGGCGTCCTCGCCACCGCCGTCGCCACTCCGTGCAGCGCACCGTTCCTCGCGCCCGCCCTCGGGGCCGCGCTCGCGGTGCCCACCGGCGAATCATTCGTGATCTTCACCGCGATCGCCGTCGGTCTTTCCGCCCCGTATCTGCTGCTCTCGATCTTCCCCCAGGCCGTGAAAATCCTCCCCCGCCCGGGCGCGTGGATGGAGACGTTCAAACAGTTCATGGCTTTCCCGCTCTACGGCACCGTCGGCGCTCTCGTGTGGGTGCTCGCGGGCCAACTGGGCGACGACAGTCTCATGGCCATCTTTGGCCTCGTCACCATCGCCCTCGGCATTTGGGTCTACGGTCGCTGGACCGCCCCCGGTGCGTCGGCCGGCCGCGTGCGCTTCGGTCACGCCGGCCTCCTCGCACTGCTCCTCGTGGGCGCTTGGCTCGGCTGGCCCGCGAAGTCGAAAGTCGTGTGGGAGCCGTGGAGTCCCGAAGCCGTCACCAAGCTCCGCGCCGAGAAACGCATCGTCTACGTCGACTTCACCGCCCGTTGGTGCGCGACGTGCCAGACCAACAAGAAACTCGTCTTTGGCTCCGCTGACGTCCTGAAAGTTTTTGCCGACAAAAAGATCGCCACGCTGCGCGCCGACTGGACGAACAAAGACCCGCGTATCACCGCCGAGCTCGCCGCCTACAACCGCAGCGCCGTCCCCTTCAATGTCATCTGGCTCCCGGGTAAAGATGCGCCCGTCATTCTCCCCGAATTACTCACGCCCGGCAGCGTGCTGGACGTCGTGAAGTAGTCGCACGCTCCTCGTCGGGTGAATCAGGTCTCATACCAACGTCATTTGAGTTTTTGACTGCCGGTAGCCGCGAGCGTGAGCGAGGGGTGTTTCGACTATCGTCCAAATATCACGAGACAAATATCACGAGACGTTGGTCTAAGTTTTTAGATATGGGGATGTCGATTTCTCCTGACCCAAGTTTTTAAGGGGTTCCTGAAAAAGGGGTGCCCCTGGTACCCGCAGCGCGAGCGTGGGCGGTATCAGCCAAATCGCGGGCTTTTCGATTTTCGAGTGCGTGCATCGGCGGCTGGTCGAGTCCGAGTGGGGCCACCCAATCTTCCGAGGAGCTTA
>CAMATV010000279.1 GCA_945861235.1 Opitutus sp. GAS368 | reverse complement strand
CGCGACGATGGCAACGTCTGGATGGCGGTCGATGTGCTCAATAATTCCAACGGCGGTGCCACCAATCTTTGGCAAATCGCCGCAGCGAACGCCAAACCGGTCGGTGGCGTTTCGCTCGCGATGAATGCGTCCACTCTCTCTACCGCCCGTTTCGGCACCGCTGGAGTTTGGCTGCGTTGCTTCACGACGAAACGCGGCAGTAATGCGACCAACGATGCCACGTCACTCTCCGCGCCCGTCGCGGTGGGCTACCAAATCATTCGGCGCCTCAGCTCGCCCACGGCGGTCGGCACAGGAGCGACCAAAACGGCCTATCTCTTCCACCGTTCCGAAGCCCGTCCCGCGACTGCGAACAGTCGCCCAGGGGTCCTCGAATCGGGCTACAACATTACGTCGGCCGCCTACACCACGAGCACCGCCTCCACGAACAATGGTGCCACCACGGGAGATCCGCGCTCCATCCAGGTTCCGGGCTCACGCACCAATTTCGCGTCGGTGATCGCGGACAACGTCGTTGATTTCGGGGTACGCTGCTATGTGCGCGACGCCGCCCAGCCGACCGGGCTGCGGCTCGTGTTTCCGGCGACTAACGAGAATGGCACCGCCAGCAACGTCGCCACGGCACGGCTCCGTGCGCAGCTACCGCCGGGCACGCCCGCGACTTCGGCGAACTACAACTTCGTTTTCCCGGATGTCGTCGATGTCATGGTCCGCGTGCTCACCGACGAAGGCGCGCGGCTCATCAGCACCTTTGAACAGCCCAACTCGCCGCTAACACTTCCCGCCGGTATGAATGCCCAGACGTATTGGTGGCAACTCGCCACAGCCAATTCGGAGGTCTTCACCCGCCGTATCGTGCTTAACGCGAAACCACTCTAACCGTCTTGGCCTCCCCACGCACAAAGCACCCCGTTCGTTTCGAACGCCGTCCCCGCGCCGGCTTCGCACTGCTCATCACGATCACGCTACTCGCGTTTTTGGTGATCTTGCTGGTTGGCCTCGCGGCCTACACGCGTGTGGAGACCGCCGTCGCCAGCAACACCCAACGCCAGTCCCAAGCCCGCCAAAACGCGCTCCTCGCCCTGAACGTCGCTTTGGCCCAGCTCCAAAAACACGCCGGCCCAGACACGCGCGTGACGGCGACCGGTCAAGGGATCGGCGGTGCCTCTGCGAAAAATCTCACCGGCGTGTGGGACGCCACGGGCACGGGGCCAACGGCGTTGACCTGGCTCGTCAGTGGCAGTGAAACGACGGGCATCACACCCGACGCCGTGCTTGCCGCCGCGCCCACCCCGGCGACCACCGCGACGACGGATCAGGAGTTTCTGGTCCGCGAAAAGACGGTGTCCAACTCGGCCGACTACGTAAAGGTCGCCAAACAAAATCTCCTGTCGGTCGGGGTTCCCGGTCAGACGGGTGCAGTCCGTATCGGGCGCTACGCATGGTGGATCGGCGATCAAGGCGTCAAAGCCCCCGTCGCCGTGCCCGACGCAAGTGACACCGTAACGTACGCTCCCTTCGACTCCGCGGACCTTCGCTCGCGTATCCGCCAGCAAATCACGCTCGGCGCCGGTGCCGCCGACGCTGCGGGTGCGCCCGTCTTCGAGCCGCGCGACGTGAACAATGCGGCTCTGGTCGCGAATCAAAAAATCGCCAGCACCACGCAAATCGCGTTTCTGAAGAATGCCTCCAATGCCGTGGTCGGCCTCGCCAACGTGCAGCGAAATTTCATCAACTGGTCGCCCGGCAATTTTGCGGTCCTCGCCAACACCAAGACCGGCGGCCTGCGCGAAGACCTTTCGCTCGCGCCGGGGACCCTGGGGGACGCCTTTGCCGCGTGGGCCAATTACCCGGCCTACATGGAGAGCTTTGGTCCTGCGGCGGTTCCGCCCTCAGACGATGCGGGTAGCACACCGACGGCGGTCCCAGTCGCACCCGCGATCTCGCCCCCCTATGGCAGTGATCCCCTGCGCAGGCGCTACCGGTTAACGCCGCCGCATATTTCTGCGGGCGTGGTGCATAGCGTGGCGCCCGTGATGAGTTTTTTTGGCCTGAGCTTCAGCGTGCGCGAGAATGCCGATGACGCTGACGAACGTAAAATGGAAGTTGCTGTGCGTTGTGTCGTTACCCTGTGGAATCCTTACTCCAGCGCCTTGGTTCCTGAGGACCTCCGCGTAGAAATTTCGGGGTTGCCGGAAATCCAAGTCGAGGATTCCGCCGGTGGCGATCATCCCGTGAATCTTCAAGAGACGTTGGCGGGCGTCGACGCGCCACTCCGCTTTTATCTGCCGTGGACGTCTGCCGCGACGGCCATCGACCAGCACTCATGGTTACCGGGCCGCGTTTACAGTTGGGCCGCCACGGAGAATTTTAGCGAACCGACCGAGGGAAACCCGATGGTCTTCCACTTTCCTGATGCAACCCCGACCGGTGCCGGCCAGGGCGTGGTTCGCCCAACCACCGTGCACCACCACCTGAATCCCGTTGGGACCACCGACCCCGTTACCCGATTTTGCCGGTCGCTGGCGCCCGCGACCATTCGTATCCGCGTGGTCCGAGTGAGCGATGGGAGCGAACTCGGAACCTACAGCTTAAACGTCGAGCAGTTTGGCCCGACCACGCCGATGAACATCGCCTACAAATACGTTGATTTCGCGATCGTGCGCCGCCTCCCCGAGACGGATGAACTGGCGGCGGGATCGGTGGAAAAATGGCTGACGGCGCCCGGTCGCGATCCGCGCCACCCGGCCTTTCCCGCCACTGGATTCATCGGTGGACCCAATGGCGAAGATCCTGCCCTCTACGGTGGTGACAATATCACGGGCTTCGTAGTCCGCAGCTCGCAGCGATTGTTGGATCGGGCCGGGAATGCGTATTCCTCCAATGAAGACGTTCCTGTCTTTGAGCTGCCCCGGGCACCCATTTTGTCGGTGGGACAATTGCAGCACTTGCACCTGGCAGACGCTCGCCCGTTTGCGGTGGGTAATCCTTGGTCCAGCGGTGCCGAGATCAACGGGATCCCGGCTCCCGATCTTTTTGATCGCTTCTTTTTTTCCGGGCTGAGCGACGGAGTGACGCCGACCACGACTACGTCTGGCGATCTGATCTTGCCGAACCCGCTGCTCAAACCCTTGCGGAAGTCGGATGCGACCCGTGTGACGATCGAGGATGTGCGGGCGCTGATGTCGCCTGCGACCGGAACCGACGCGGATGGAAACGTAGTTCCGGGCCTCCCGGCGTCCGCATATTCGTCAAAATATTTTCTGCAGGGCGCTGCGTTTAATCTGAATTCGAAGAACGCGACCGCATGGACCGCCGTTCTGCGGGGCGTGCGGTTTCCGGCACCACAGTCCTTCGGGTATCTCAACGCCTCCGCTGACACGGGCACGGCGGATGACGCCGATCAATCGACCGTGCAATCGACGGAGGCGCAGTTTTTCCGATTTTCTCAGTCGGCGCAGGAGACTTACTCGGCGCAGACAGGCCTCGCGGATTCGGGGGCCGATACGGCGTCGCCGTCCCTGGCCAATACCCACCTCTTCCGTCGAGGCATGCGCACCCTGACGGCAGCTCAGATCGTCTCTTTTTCAGCCAAGATCGTTGAACTGATGTCGGTGAAGCACGCAGCCGAAGGGCCGTTTCGTTCGCTCGCGGAATTTCTTGCGCCGTCGGCGTTGTTTTCGGGAGTCGATGCAGACGGCAATGCGCTCGCGCCTCGCAGCCTGTTGGAGGCCGCGATTACCGACACAGGGCTCAATGCCGAGATCGCTGAGTTCAGTTCGCAGTGGCTCACGCAAGCGGACATCATGACCGCGCTCGCTCCCGTGCTCTTTCCCCGCTCCGACACCTTTGTGATCCGCGCCTTTGGCGAGGCCGTCAATCCCGTGACCAATGGCACGGAGGGCAAGGCGTGGTGCGAAGCGATCGTGCAGCGCGTCCCAGAATACTATGATCCAGCCGTTGCGTCCGGCGACGCTCCGGAAGTGGCTCCAGCGGCACTTGTCAGTCTGCTCAATCAAACCAAAGGTCGTCGCTTCAAGATCATCTCCTTCCGATGGCTCACGCGATCCGACATTTGATGCGCGGCTTTCTATCCGAGATAGCGCGGCGCTTCAGCCCACGTCAGGAAAACCACGGGCGTGGGCTAAAGCACCGCGCTACGTTCAAACGGTTGCGCGCCTCAGTAGTCGCCGCGTTGGCGCTCTTCGCTTTCTCAGACACAGTTATCGCCCAAGCGCCGCGCCCCGGAGAGCTGGCGGGCCGGTTCACCGTCTTCTCGGCGCGACCGATCACGGATATTTCCTTCGCGCCGCGCACCGCCGCACCGAAGCAGAAGCTCGTTTTCTACCCGACGGCACGATCCCCCCGCTACGATTATCGCAGTGCCATGCCGCTGCGTTTTTACGATGAAACGACCGGGAGCGTTGTAGCAGAAGCGGTCATCCCTCCGGAAATGAAGGAGGCGCTGTTGCTGTTCTCACCGATCGAGCCGGCTCCCGTGAGTGGATTCCGCTACCGAATCGCCGTGCTCGACGAGACGGGGCTTCGCAGCGGCCCCCGTGGACTGACCATCATCAATTTGAGCGGACTCGCGCTTACCGGAACGGTCGGCAAGGAAACGGTCGCGCTCGAGGCCGGCCTGAATCCCACCATCGCGCTCGCGTCGGCGACAAAGGTAGTCCTGCGCACATCCGCCAAGGGCCGCTCAATCCAGTCTTACGCGGATACGGTGCTGCTGAAAAAAGATGAACGGGCGCTCCTGCTCATTTTCCCGCCCTTCTACAAAGGCTCATTTGAGGTTCAATCGAGATTGCTCGTCGAGGGAACGGCGCCGGCGCCCGCCAAAAAATAAAAAACACCGCACGATTTTAATCGGGCGGCGAAATTTGGTGCCAGAGGACGGGATTGAACCGTCGACCAAAGGCTTATGAGTCCTCTGCTCTACCACTGAGCTACTCTGGCATTTCACTT
>CAMATV010000278.1 GCA_945861235.1 Opitutus sp. GAS368 | reverse complement strand
TTGGCGGATTTGCGGGCGGATGTGGTGCATGGTCACGACTGGCAGGCGGCCCTGTTGCCGTTGCTGCTACGGGAATCGGAGCGGCGGCATCGGGTGACGCTCGCGCTCAAGACCGTGTTCACGATTCACAACATCGCATATCAGGGGCTATTTCCGGCGACGACGTTTGCGCGCACGAATCTGCCCGACGAACTCTTCCATATCGACGGCCTCGAGTATTACTCGCAGGTAAACTACATGAAGGGCGGCATTCTGTTTGCTGACCGGGTGACGACGGTGAGTCCGCGTTATGCGCGCGAAATCCAAACGCCGGAGTTTGGCTGTGGCCTGGATGGCGTGGCACAGACGCGCGCGGACGATATTGTGGGGCTGCTCAACGGGGTCGACACGACGATCTGGAATCCCGCCGTGGATGCACTGCTCCCGGCGCGCTACTCGCGGGCGGAGATGACGGGTAAAGCGATCTGTCGGGCGGAACTGCTGAAGCGGGTTGGGATGGCGGCGAATTTCACGGGCCCCATTTTTGGAATCGTGGCCCGGTTTGCGGACCAGAAGGGCATTCACCTCGTGCTGGCGAATCGCGATTTCCTTCTCGGTGAAAATTCTCGGTGGGTCGTGCTCGGATCAGGCGACAAACGACTCGAGGACGAGATGCGGGCGCTGGCGGCCGAAGCACCGGACAAGGTGGTCCTGGTGGCAAAGCTCGACGAAGCGATGAGTCATCTGATTGAGGCGGGCAGCGATTTCTTCGTGATGCCATCGCTCTTCGAGCCGTGCGGACTGAACCAAATGTATTCACAGGTCTATGGCACGGTGCCGATCGTGAGCCGGGTGGGCGGCTTGGCGGATACGGTGACCGATGCTGACGAATTTCCGAGGACCGGCACGGGGCTGATGTGCGAGCCGAATGCGGGTAGTTTGGGCGACGCGCTGGGGCGGGCGCTGGTGCTGTTTGCCGACAAGCCGCGTTACACGGCGGTGCAGCAACGCGGCATGGCCCAGGACTTTAGTTGGAAAGTTGCCGCGGCGGGCTACGAAAATCTCTACCGCGAGGCGTTGTAGCAGGCGCCGTTTTCTTCGATTTGGCGACACGTGGGGTCGGCGGAGTTGGCGAAGTCGAAGTCGTATGAAATCCGCCTTGCACTTTGTGCGATGGACGTTTGCCTCCCCATTCCTGTTCGGAGAGGTGGCTGAGTGGTCGATAGCGGCGCTTTGCTAAAGCGTTATACGTTTAACCGCGTATCGGGGGTTCGAATCCCCCCCTCTCCGCCAGTTTTCCCGTATCAAGAACCTCTTGATACGGGATTAATTTTTTGCAATTAGCTGCACGTGAGCGCGAAGCAAAACGAGCGATTTAACGCCTTCGAAATAAGTTCTTGTTTTGCTGGTCCGGCGAAAGGCCAAACCGCCTCCAAAAACGAGGCTGTCCACGGTGCCGTTAAATTTCTGTGCGTGAGTTTTCCTTCGAATCTGCGATAATGTCCGCAGATCAGAATCACGTCGGGGTCGAGGCCTTGTTGGGACTCCCCCGGTCAACCTTAACCAAGGATTTTTCATGCCTGCGATCCCATCGAATTCTTCGCGGCCCCGTGCCTGCACGGTGCCGGTGGCCATCTACTCCCGCGTCTCCACCGCCAACCAGGTCGGAGGGCGCTTCGACTCCTGCGAAAGCCAAGCCGCCGTCTGTCGCGATTTCATCGCGAAACACGCCCACGACGGCTGGTTCGAAGTCGCCTGCTTCTCGGACCCGGCCTATTCGGGCAGTTCGATGAACCGTCCCGGCGTCCGCGCGCTCATGCGGCAAATCGAAGCCGGCGAAATCAAGATCGTCCTTATCTTCAAACTCGAACGCGTGCTCCGCAGCACCGACGAATGGGGACCTTTTCGGGCATTCCTTCAGCAGCACGGCTGCCGGCTCGTGAGCCCGACGGAGGACTTGTCGGACGAAACGCCCTCGGGTCGCCTCAAGAACAACCTGCTGATGAGCGTCGCCGAGTACGAGCGGCTCAACACCGCCGAAAAGATCCGCATCAAACTCAACGAGCAGGCCAAGCGAGGATTCTGGACCGGCGGCCAAGTGCCCTTCGGTTACGTTTACGACGAGAAACTCCAGGGGTTGAGTCCGCACCCGACCGAAGCCAACACGCTGCGGCGGGTCTTCGAACTCGCCGCCCGTCTCACTTCGCTGACGGAGATCGCCAACACGCTCAACGACGAGGGGCACCGGACCCGCGAGCGGATCTTCAGTCGCCGCGACGGCTCGAAACAAAACATCGGCGGAAAGCGTTTCCGTTCGGACATCATCCGCCGGTTGATCATGCGGCCACTCTACGCGGGTCGCGTCCGGATGAACGGCAAGGAGTTTCCCGGCCAACACGCGGCTCTCGTCACGCCGGAGCTTTGGCAACAAGCCAACGCCGCCATCCGCCCAGCCAGAGAGACGGCACCGCGCCGACTCCGGGCGGAGAGTAAACACTTCCATCTGCTCAAGGGTATCGTCCACTGTGGTTGTTGCCGGCGCGCGATGATCCCCAACGTCTGCGGCAAACTCGATCCGGACGGCAAGGCTTACCGTTACTACACGTGCGGCTATGCCCACAAGGAGCGCGCCGATGCGAAGTGCCCGGTGCGGCACGTTTCGGCCAGTGCCCTCGAAACCGCGGTCGTCGGATTCCTCGGCGAGTGCAGCCAGCACCAGGACATACTCTCCGCCACCATGGCGAAGTCCCGGGAACGCAACCAAGGCGAGCGCGCCCCACTTCGCGCACGGCTGACTGCCATCGAAGCGAAACTCGCCAGCATCACCGACCAGCTTCGCAACTGCGCGAAGGCCCTTGTGCTCGGCCAGGTCGCCGCACTGGACGATATCCTGCAAGAGCAGGCCATGGCGCTGCAGGAGGAAAAACAAAATCTCCTCGTGGAGCGGGAGCAGCTTCGGGTGGAATTGGCCGCCTGCGACGAGGGAAACATCAGCATTGAGCGAGTCAGCACCGCGATCCGGAAGTTTGCCGAACTGCTGCCGGCTCTGGCGCCGGACGAGCAACGAAATCTCATCTCCTTGTTTCTTGCGCGGGTTGAGGTGCGACCGTCCGAGAAATCGGGCACGCCGGTTCCGGCCTACACCCGCCTGCTCGAGTTGCGCCTGAAGCTCCGCGTTGGCCGTCTGATCGAGGGCATGGCGGAACAGGTCGTGATTGAAGAACGCACCGCCCTCGCCGCGGCGGCGGATCCCAGCCGGACGATGCTGCTCACGATTAATGTCGCCCTGGCGCCGGCCTCCGGAGCCGTGCGGCCGGTCACTGTGCTCACTCCCATTCGATGCGAGCTCGGGATGACCCGACGCCCACCAGCACCGGCCTCAACGCCCACGCCGTTGCTGCATCCGATTCACCGCGCTCGCGCCTGGCAGCGCCGGCTCGAAACCGAGCCCGGACTCAACCGCACGAAGCTCGCGGCCGAGGAGGGCCTCTCGCCGGGCTCGATCACGCACCACATGAAACTCCTCCTGCTGGCCGACGATATTCAGGCCAAGCTCCTCGACCTCACGACGGCCGACCAGGTTCGCCGCTTCGGCCTGAACCAGTTGAAGGCACTGGCAGACCTGTCCATCGACGAGCAACGGCGACGATTCACTCGCCTTGCGGGACAGCGAGCCGGTTGAACCGAAACCGGCGAATTGCGGGCAGGCGCGGAAGCGTCGGCTGCCAATGCACGGAATCGACGATGCACTTACTGCCGTCCAAGAACACGCTCTTCACCGCCGCAGTCGACACTCCGATTCGTCAGTTTCGCTGGAAGTCCGCCCGCAGTTGGTAGTGGGATGCCCTCGTCTTGCCCACGGCCTCGCAGATTCCCGCTGCACGCAGGCGCCGGAGTTTCCGACCGACGAGCCAGCGTGCGAGGCCCAGGGTTGTAGCGATATCGCTAGGCCGACACGGCCCGGCGTGTTTGAGGAATCCGGCCAGCTTGCGCTCCACCGGGTCGCGGACCAGGGCCACCGAATCCACGACCGAGGCCGACGTACCCGGGGCATTCGCGCGATGGGCCGCGGGATTACGCAGCAGCCGGCCGCTGCGCGCGATGGCAATCGCCAGCAACTCCCCGATGCGTTCGATCACCTCACCTTCGCTCAAACGATCGATGTGTCGATCGTCCATCCGGCTTCCACGTGGGGTCGCAGGGCGTGGCGAAACTCCGACGGCATCACTCCTACCCTTGGCGAAGCCGGCCGCTCCGGTTTTTGCGGCCTCCGCGGCCGGCACTTCGCGTGCGGGTTCAGTTGGTCTTTCTCTGGTTGCAGTGTCCATAGGCCGCGTCTTTCGGGACGCAGTATAGCAATCGGCGTCGACGCCCTCAACGCCGATTCCGCCCCATGCCGTGCGGACAACACGCAGACGTGCCGAATTTGCCGTTCGCCTGAAGCTGCGCTCCCGCTCCCATCAAACTCGGCACGACTGCTCACTGTCCGGTTTCACCCTGACTGCGCATGCGGAATCGCAGACCCCGTTCAGCCAGGCTGGACGAAGACTGCTTTCCTGCGCCAAAGCAGGCACGTGCCATCAATGCCATGCCATCACCCTACCAACTGCCCTGAACCGTCCTCCAACTCAGAGCCGCCGCCCCACCCACAAATCCGACTTCGACCTCATCATTCTCAACGCCCGCCAACCTACCCTCGCCACCCCCTCCGCGACCGCAAAAACCCCACGAAATCCGCTCCATTCATGAAGCCCTCAACGTGCCCATCGCGAAAGAAAGTCGCGAAAAACCTCATTCCACCTCCCTTCACAGCTCACTGCCATCCGGCTTACCAAGTCAGGATGATTCCAGAGGACACGCCACCCCTAACAAAGTTAGGCGCTTCGTCGGCCACTTGCCCGCCATTTACCCGCCGATCACCCGCCATTTGCCCCCCGCTTGGCATGCACGCGCCGAGAACGGCAGATAGGGCACGTTCGGCATTCAACACAATCGCGCCGCG
>CAMATV010000277.1 GCA_945861235.1 Opitutus sp. GAS368 | reverse complement strand
CAATATGGTCTCGCGTGAAGTCGGTTTACCCGCCGAGTGGAGTTTCGGAGGAAAAACTCCGGCCAAGAATATCAAGTGGGTCGCTCCGCTCGGTAAGGTCACTTTTTGCGCGCCCGTAGTTAGTGGCGGTCGCGTCTTTATCGGCACCGACAACGACTCCAAGGATCACACCGAACAGCGCGGTGTGATGAAGTGTTTTGCGGAGAGCGACGGCAAACTCCTCTGGGCGGTCACCCACGAAAAGCTCCGTAACCCCAGCGAAGACGACGGCACGATTGGCGTCACGTCCACCCCGTGTGTATCCGGCGAGAATGTCTATTATGTGAGCAACCGCGCCGAACTCGTCTGCCTCGCGGCGAGGGACGGCAAACTGATTTGGTCGATAGATATGCGCGCCACCCTCGGCGTAATGCCGAACCAAGCGTCGTCGTCGTCGCCCCTCGTGGTAGACGGACGCGTGTTTATCGTCACCGGCACCTCCGCCGACTACAAGACCGGCAAGGTCAAGAACCCCGCCGCCCCGAGCTTCCTCGCGGTCGATGCTCTGACGGGGAAAATCCTGTGGCAGGACAACTCACCCGGAGCCCGGATCATGACCGGCCAATGGGGCTCGCCTGGATACGGCGTCGTTGAGGGCGTGGCGCAAGTTGCCTTCCCGGGCGGCGACGGCTGGCTCTACATTTTCGCGCCAGCCACCGGAAAACTCCTCTGGAAATTCAACGGCAAGGCGCACGAAAAAACGCTCCCTGCGGGCGAACCGGAGACGCTGTTTCAATTTCTTGCCGCGCCCGTCTTCGTCGGTGACCGAGTCTACGCCGCCATCGGTGAACCCGAGGCGGGCTCCGGCGCGGGTGCCCTCCGCTGCCTCGACGCCAAGCTGCGTGGCGACGTCACAAAAACCGCCGAGATTTGGCGGCTCGATGGACTCGATTTCAGCGACAGTATTTCGATGCCCGCCGTGCATAACGGCCTCGTTTACGCCGCGGACACGCCCGGCTATCTTTCGTGCCTAGATGCGGTCAGCGGGAAGAAACTGTGGTCGCACGACGTAAAATCCAACATCTGGGGCTCGCCGCTCGTCGCCGATGGCAAGGTCTACATTCAAAGTTCCGAAGGTGCTGTATTTGTGTTCGCCGTCGGCCGGGAGAAAAAACTCCTCGTGACCAATACCCAGCTCCCCGATCTCCAGCACGGCACCGCCGTCGCCGCCAACGGCGTCCTTTACATCACTGGCCAAAAACAACTTTTCGCGTTGGTCGCGGGAAAGTGACGGCCCGGCATCAGCTGCTGCTGTATCCATTCATGAGACCACGCTCACTGTTTGCCGCATTGTTATTGACTGCCTGTCCGCTGCTCCGAGGTGAAGACTGGCCCGAGTTTCGCGGGCCCACGGGGCAGGGGACGTCAACCGCGATCGGACTGCCGACCGAGTGGTCAGCGACCAAAAACGTCGCATGGAAAGTCCCCGTGCCCGGCGCGGGCTGGTCGTCGCCGGCGATCAGTGGCGGACAGATTTTTCTCACGACGGGAGTCCCGAATGCGTCGGGTGGAGTGTCCCTGCGCGCGCTGGCGCTCGACGTGGCGAGCGGGCGGGCGTTGTGGGAAACGGAAGTTTTTTCGGCGACCGAAGCGAGCGTGAAGCCCGTGCACACGAAAAACAGTCCCGCCAGCCCGACCGCGATCGTCGAGGGTGATCGGATTTATCTGCATTTCGGCCACCACGGCACCGCGTGTCTGGACCGGGCAGGGAAAATCCTCTGGCGGAACCACTCCCTCCGCTACGATCCGTTGCACGGCAATGGCGGCTCGCCGGCGCTCGCGGGCGATCGGCTCGTGTTCAACTCCGATGGCACGAAGGATCCGTGTGTCGTCGCGCTCGAAAAAGCCACCGGCGAGGTCGCGTGGAAAGTGCCGCGCGGAATCACGGTGAAGTCGTATTTTTCCTTCTGCACGCCGCTCGTGATCAGCGTGAATGGACGTATCCAGATCATCACGCCGGGGAGCGGTGCGGTGTGGGCGCTCGACCCGAAAGATGGCCGCGAAATTTGGCGGGTGCGCTACGGCGAGGGCTACTCGGTGGTGCCGCGGCCGGTGTTTGCGCACGGGTTGCTGTTTATCGCGACCGGTTTCAACCGCGCCGATTTGCTCGCGATTCGGCCCGACGGCGAGGGCGACGTGACCGACACGCATGTCGCGTGGCGCACGACCAAGGGCGCGCCGCTCACGCCCTCGGTCGTCGTGGCGGGGGACGAACTCTACGGCGTCGCCGACAGCGGTATCGCGACCTGCTGGGACGCGAAGACCGGAACCGTCCACTGGCAGGAGCGGCTCGAGGGCAACTACTCGGCGTCGCCCATCGTGGCTGAAGGCAAGATATTTTTCCTGAGCGAGGAGGGCGTCGGTACGGTCGTGAAGGCGGCGCAGACGTTCGAGAAGATCGCGACGAACAAACTGGAGGAGCGCGCACTTGCCTCGTACGCCGTCGCGGATGGGGCGCTCTTCATCCGGACGGCGGGGCATCTCTACCGGATCGGACGCAGATAAATTTTCCCCTGATGAAAACCCGCCGCTTCAGGTTCGCCTCGTTGCTGGCAGTCGGCTGCGCCTCGCTTTCCGCGCAGGACGCCGCGTCAGCCCACTGGCCGCAGTTTCGCGGGGCCAATGGTTCCGGCCTTGCGGCCGGCGCCAAGCCGCCGACGAAGATTGGCCCCGCCGAAGGCGTGGTGTGGAGCGTGGAGGTGCCGTGGTCACCCTCGTCGCCGTGCGTGTGGGGCGAGCGGATTTTTGTCACGACTTTCGCGGAGCCGAACCTCGAGGTGCGCTGCTACGAGCGTGCGACGGGAACGTTGCGCTGGACGCGGGCGTTCACACCGGAGCACGTGGAAGAGTTTCATCGCTCCGACGGCAGCCCGGCCGCCTCCACGCCCGCGACGGACGGGCAGCGCGTTGTGAGCTACTTCGGATCGTTCGGGCTCGTGTGCCACGATTTCGAGGGCAAGGAACTGTGGCGGCGTCCGCTGCCGGCGGCCGAATCCTACGGCCAGTATGGCTCGGGCGCGTCGCCGATTATCGTGGGGCGTACGGTTGTTTTGAATCGCGATCAATACCGCTACTCTTCGCTGCTCGCGCTGGATCTCGCGAGCGGCGCCCTGCTGTGGGAAACTCCGCGGCCGGAGGCGGGCGGCAGTTTCGGTTCGCCCGCGCATTGGCGAAACAACGGCGTGGATGAAATCGTGCTCGGGGCCTCCGCGCGACTGAAGGGCTACGATCTGCGGACGGGCGTGGAGCGTTGGGTGGTTGAAGGAATCACCGGGCTGGTTTGCACGACTCCCGTGATTGCTGGCGATCGGCTGATTTTTGGCGGCTGGTCGAACGCCGTCGCCGACTCGGCTGTACCGCCGTGGGACCAATTTCTGAAGACTTACAACAAGAACGGCGACGACGAGGTCACGCCGGATGAAATCCCGATTGAACGGCGCGACTACTGGCGCGGCGTGGATGCGAATCGCGACGGTAAATATACGAAGGAGGACTGGGAAATCCGGAAAGCCCGCAACGCCCGCGCCGCGAACCTGCTTATTGCCGTGACGCCCGGCGGCACCGGTGACATCTCCGCCTCCCACGTGGCGTGGAAATATCGGCAGGGATTACCCTACGTGCCGTCGCCGCTTTTCTACGATGGGCGCATTTATTTCGTGAGGGACGGCGGGCTCATGTCGTCGCTCGATCCGCAGACCGGCGAGCCGCATTACACGCAGGAACGCCTGACCGGTGCGCTGGGAGGCTATTACGCCTCGCCCGTGGCAGCGGATGGCCGCATCTACCTGGCATCGCTCCTCGGTAAACTCACGGTTGTGAAGGCGGGCGGCGACAAGCCGGAGATTTTGCATCAGGCGGATTTCGGTGAACGCATCCTCGCGACGCCGGCGCTCGTGGGCGAGTGGCTTTACCTGCGCACGACGACAAAACTCTGGGCATTTGGCCGATAGGCTGCGCAACGCCGCGCCCCACGCGGGTGGCGGGCGCGAGTGCTCATTTTTGGTTGCGTGCAAGCACGAGCCGGAAGCGGCGAGTGCGGAAGCCGCGTTCGTCGAGGGTCACGATGTGGTCCAGGCCGGTTTCATCGGCGAGCAAAACGAGGGTGGCATCGGCGAAATCCCTCGGGGTGTCGGCGTATTTCTTCATCAACCGCGTGGCGGCGTGGAGCTGAAGCGGGGCGAAGCAATCGCGGATATCGACGTGGGCGTCTTCGAGAAATCCCGCGAAGGTTTCGGCACCGTCAGGCAAGCCGCCGAGGAAGGGCATCGCCTCGGTGACGACCGCTTCGGTGGTGAGCAATGAACCTGAAAATGATGCGAGAATGGAGGCGCAACGGCAGTGGTGCGGATCGCGGCGATTCAGGGCAGCAACTTGCGGGCCGGTGTCGAGCAGCTGCTCAGCGAGACATCGGTGGGACCGAGGGGTGGAGGGGGGGGCGATTAGTCGACGGGAGTGTCCCGCCTCTCACGAGGCGGGCTACGGGAGGCGGCAGGGAGTAGGCACAAAAAAGGGCCGGCCTTTGAGGGGCGGCCCTTGCTGAGTTCGGCGATTGGAAGCAGCCGAACGTTTCGGATGAAGCGCAACGGTTTACTCGGCGACTTTGAGGTCGGCGAGTTTCCAGCGGGGCTTGCGGGTCTCGTGGGCGATTTCGTTGAAGGCGGCGATCTCGGCTTCGCTGAAGAGAAGACCGGCGTTCTTGGCGGTGCGGGCAGCGGCGGCGGCTTCGACCTGGCCGGGCAACATGCAGGCGTCGTTGCCGTGGCCGAGGATGTCGGCGATCACGGCTTTGATGTTTTGCTGCTGGTTGCGGCCTTTGGCGAAGGCGCCGGCGTTCATCGCGTCGGGGTGCCAGACTTGAAAGAAGAAGGCGCAGGTGCCTTTGTCGTCGCCGACCTGATCCCAACGGTTGCGCAGAGTCGGGAGCGAGCCGCCGATGAAGGCGCCGATGATCTCGTTCA
>CAMATV010000276.1 GCA_945861235.1 Opitutus sp. GAS368 | reverse complement strand
CGACGTTCTTTTGCTCGGACCAGCCGCTAATGTGACTCTTGCCCCGGCCGTGCAGGCCGACGACAGCGATGCGGAGGCGATCGTTCGCGCCGATCGTTCTGGCATAGGAAGGGGTGCTGCGAGCGAGCAGGGCTGCGCCGGTGGCGAGGACGGAGGTCTGGAGGAAGGAACGCCGTGTGAGCATGGTCATGGGTGGAGAAGACTTGGAGGGGGCAGGGGAAATGAAAAGACGCAGACCGCGGCGGAACGATGCTCTTTTTGTGCGAATCGCCAACGGCGAAGGCGCGGCAAAAAAACGGGGTTCCAGCATCAGAACAGACGGAGTCAGCAACGGTCTTTCATGCGAGCTTAAATTTTGAATTTCTCAGAGCCAGCAAAAAGGGTCAACCTTTGCACTTTTCACTTACTGACGATTGCAGGCGCAGGCGTGGAGGGGGCTTGGCAAGAGAACTGAGATTGGAATTCGAGGGGCGAGCTACCCTGCGATCAGCCGGGGCGATAGGTCCCGCGTACGGCGATGCCCAAGACCAACGTAACCTCCGGCGAAGAGATCAATCGATGCGTGATCCTCACCCGTAGCGGGCGCTTTACCGTGACCGAGCTGTGCGAACAGTTGAACGAAGCCGCAAGACCGGCTGCAAACATTTGGAGCGCTGCGCCGCACTCGGTTTGGCGGGCTTGCAGCCGCGCAGCCACCGACCGCACCACTCGCCGTAGCGCACCGACGAAGCGATCGAGGCACTCATTCTCGCGGACGCGCCTGGGCAAGGAGAATTGTTTACCGACGCCTACGGGCAGCCCGACGCCGCGGCGAGCGAACCGGTCTTCTGGACGGAGCCCACCCGCCACCGACCGTGCCGCCGACACCTCCCAAGCCGCCCCTCGGCTGGCGACGTGCCAGCCGAAGCATCGGAGCCTGCCTGAGAAAATTCTAAAAACGCTGGCTGTTCTAAAAACGCTGGCTCCTTGACTCCGAGCGATTCGGAGGTCTAAAGAAATCTGTCTCCACCCCGCGCTGCTTGCCCCCAAACGGCAAGCAGAGCCTCGATTCGCGCCCGAAATCCCCTTTTCCGTCGCAGCCGTTCCCCACCCCAAGTCCCCCAGCCTGAGCCGCACCCGCCGCCCCCTCAAAATCGACTCATTTACGGCTAACTTATCCAGCTCCCACCTGCCCCTCCCCTTGAGCCCCGCCCAGATCCGATCCCCCTGAAAATCCAGTTTCCTATCAGCCATGACCAAGCCCCACCTCCGTTGGTTCCTCGCAGCTTGCGCCTTCGCGTCGCTCGAATGCAGGAGCGTGTTTTCCCAGACCGTCGCCCCCGCGAACGTCAGCCAGAACGACAGCGCCGCGCTCGTGCTTTCGCCGTTCGAGGTCAAGGAGGACGTCGACACCGGCTACCTTGCCACGAGCGCGCAGTCTGGCACGAGGCTGCGCACGGATCTGAAAGACATCGCGAATGCCGTTCAGGTCATCACTAAGGATTTCATGAACGACATCGGGGCAACCGATCTCGAGGGGCTGCTCGTCTACACCCTCGGCACCGAGGTCGCCGGCGCGTCGGGGAACTTCTCCGACGCTGGCTCAATCGTCACGCCCAACGGCACGGACGTTGACTTCGATGCGGCGTTCGCCAAAGCGTCGCCTTCGACCCGTGTACGCGGACTCACCTCAGCCGACAACTCGCGCGATTTTTTCATCACCGGCGTCCCGCTCGACGGTTATGTCACCGATCGCGTCGAAATCACCCGCGGCTCCAACGCGATGCTTTTCGGCCTGGGCAGCCCGTCGGGCATCATCAACAACAGCCTGATCCGAGCGGGACTCAGCTCGAACCGTACCGAGGTTCAGCACCGCACCGACCAGTACGCGACGCAGCGCGTGACGCTCGACCACAATCAGGTGCTGCTGAAGGACAGGCTGGCGCTGCGGCTCGCGGCGCTGAGTGAGAAGCAGTATTTTCGGATCGAGGAGGCGTACGAAAAAGACCGGCGGTTGTTCCTCACGACGACGTTCCGTCCGTTTCGCAACACCACGCTGCGATTGAACGGCGAGCGGGGAGAAATCGAATCGAATCGTCCCGAAACGCGTCCGCCCAACGATAGTTACAGCCAGTGGTGGTCGATGGGCCGACCGGCCTACAATCCCGCGACAGGAGTCTTCACGATGCTCGGCACCCCGGCGCCGAGATGGCCCGTCCCCGTCGTGAGCGGCGCGCTTGCCAGCACGGGATCGAGCGCGCTCGGAGCCGGCCGCGCCGGCACCGGAAACTATATCAGCACGCAGATCGGCGCGATCGGCGGAGGGCAGCGACAGATGCTGATCTTCTTCAACAATCCGCAGAGCGGGGTACCGAACATGGGGCTGGGAAGTATGCCGGGCGCGCAGGGGATGGTGGGTGGCAACATCAACAATGTGCACCTCAATCCCGCTGGCACCGCCCTCGTGGCGGATGCGTTCCGCGGGCTCCGCGATTCTAATCGGATCATGAACTACGTCTTCCACTCCGACGACATCACGTTCGGTTTCTGGAAGGGCCAGCAGATCACCGATCCGGGAATTTACAATTACTACGACCACATGCTGCACGGCCCCAACAAGCTGGAGTGGGCCAAGTGGACGACCGGCAATGTCACACTCGAACAGCTTTTCCTCGACGGTCGTGCGGGCGTCGAGCTCGCCGCGAATCGCGAAGCTTTCGACAACGGCAGCGCGTACCTGCTCGACAGCACCATCAGTGGCTACACGTTGCGCGTGGACATCAATTCCCACCTGCACAACGGCGACCTGAATCCGAATTTTGGCCGCCCGTTTGTCACCGCCTATACACGGCTTAATCGCATCTCGAATGACCGCGACACGATGCGGGGCACCGCGTTCTACGATCTTGATCTGCGCAAAACCGGCGGCAGTCGGCTGGGCAAGATTCTCGGTCGGCACCGCTTGACCACCTCGCACACGCGATCGGTCACGACGTCGCTGCGCGAGTCGAACAACTGGCTTTACATGAACGGACTCGACTACAACCGCGCAGTGATGGGCGGCACGACCAACGCGGCATCGACGGCGCAACGCGGCGCAATGTTCATCCGTTACCTGGGGCCCAGCGGTGCTGCTTCAACCACCCCAGTCAGCGGCATCGCCACCCCGGTGGCCCAGATGCCGAACCCGGGACCGCTCAATCTGCTCTGGTACAACGAACCGACCTCAACGGCGCCTTCCGCGATCGGCAATTGGGAGCAGCGGGCGTTCACCGTGATCAAGGCCGACGAGCGCGATCCTGTGGCCACCCGGCGCACCAACAACACGCAGTACACCCGCGAGAAAGTGAACTCGACCGTTGGCATCGTGCAGAGCCACTGGCTCGAAGGCAAATTCGTCAGCACCATCGGCTGGCGCTCGGACCATGTGAAGACATTCAACGCAGGCCAGCCGCGGATTGATCCCTCAGGCACCGGGGTCGCCCTGCTCGACGAGACATACTATCCGCGGCCGGTCACGAACCTCACCGAGCGCAGCTTCAACTGGGGTGCCGTCCTGCACGCGCCGAATTTCATGCAGCGACGCCTTCCCTTCGGCAGCGAGATCAGCGTGCTCTACAATCACTCCGACAACTTCCGTCCTGCCGGGCAGCGGTATGATCTGGCTGACAATCCAATCCCGCACGAGACCGGCGAGACGAAGGAATACGGCGTGCTGTTGTCCATGTTCAACGGCAAGCTTGTGCTCCGCGCGCTACACTATGAGACCACGTCGGGCATGTCGTCGTCGCTCGCGGGCAGTATCAATCCTACTCCCATCAACAGTCTTTCCGACATGATCGGTACGGTGCACGCGGCAGCACTCAATCGCACGACAGGCACTCCCGCCGGCACGACGCGTGCGACGGACATCCCGGGCGAAACCGCGTGGAGGGAATGGTTTGGCAGCCCCGCCGGGCAGTTGCTCGCGAAGACGTTCCGCGTCACGGAAGGCGCCACGGTAAACGGACGCCGGCAGGTGTTGAATAATCGCCGCACCGGTGAAGTCGTGGCGACCGCCGACGTTTTCTCCAAAGGGGAGGAATACGAGCTCATCTACAATCCCACTCGCCAGTGGCGGATATCGCTCAATGCCGCGCGAGCCGAGGCGGTTCGCAGCAACGTGGCACCGGACCTCCGCCGGATCATCTTCGACTCGCTCGCGCCACTGGCTGCCGGCCCGGCAGGAGACTTGCGCGCGAGCGAGACCAACGAAGCCAGCAACATGCGCGCGACCTACCTCACCATTCGCAACCAGATGCTCCCGGAATTGGCCAACGAAGGCGCGCCTTCGAACGAGCTCCGTAAGTGGCGCTGGAACTTCGTCACGAACTACAGCTTTGGCGGCGACACCTTGTTGAAAGGATTCAATGTCGGTGGCGGCATTCGTTGGCAGGACAAAATCGCGTACGGTTTCCCCATAATTGTGCATCCGGATTTCGGAGTCGCGCCCGACGTGCGGCATCCCTACTACGGACCGGCCGAAACGAGCTCCGACGGCTGGGTCGGCTATCGACGAAATTTCAAGCGGTTCAATTGGAGCGTGCAGATGAACGTTCGCAATATCGGCGTCGGCAAAGAGCTGATTCCCGTTTCGGCGAATCCGGATGGCACCGTCGGAACCTGGCGGATCGCGCCCGAGCAGGTATGGACGTTGCGCAATACCTTCACGTTCTAGTCAGCGGTCAGTTTCTCGTTTTCAGATACGGCGCGAGGGGGTTGTTCGACAAGTGCTTGAGACCGACGACGACGCATTCGGCGTTAAATTCCGCGCCCGCCGCACTGGGGCCGGTGACAGCAAAAGTGGTCACACTTTGCACTTACTGACGAGCGCAGGCGGAGGCGTGGAGGGGGCTTGGCAGGAGAACTAAGGAGGTTATTCAGAATAACGCGGACAAGTCAGGTCGATCACAATCATAGGGGTTTGAGCGAGTAATTCCAGTCTCCGTGGAAATCGCAGCGCTGAATATTGATCGCCGCGAGTTCTTTATCGGAAACCTCCTTGCCCGTTTCATA
>CAMATV010000275.1 GCA_945861235.1 Opitutus sp. GAS368 | reverse complement strand
AATTCTTCACGCGCTTCGCCTTGCCGTGGCCGAACATCCCGTTGACTGCACTGACCGCTTCGAACGTCGCCACGTGTGCGAGCCAGGGCGGCCCGATGATGTCACCCGCCGCGTAGATACCCCTCACGCTCGATTGATAGTCGTCGCCGACCTTCACGTAATTGCGATCGAGTTCGACCGCCAAGGATTTGCCCAGCACACCCTCGAGATTCGCGACGACGCCGATGGCAGAGAGCACGGTCTCAGCCTCGATCGCTGTGCTCTGACCGTCTTTGACGAGGTTAAGCTTCACGGAATTCTTCCCGACTTGGAAATTCTCGCACTTCGTCGCGGTGTGAATCGCAATGCCCTGTTTCTCGAATGAGCGGTGCAACGTCTTGGCGACCTCTTCATCTTCAACCGGCAAGATCTGTGGCAACATTTCGACGAGCGTCACCTTCGAGCCAAACGCATTGAAGAAATAGGCAAACTCCACGCCGATCGCACCCGCGCCGACGATCACAATCGACTTCGGCAGTGTCTTGTTCGCCAGCGCCTCGCGTGACGTCATCACCCGCGCGCCATCGACTGCGAGGTCCGGAATGCGCCGCATTTTACAGCCGGTCGCGATGAGGATATTCTTCGCCTTGAAAAACTTCCCCTGATGCTCGCCCTCGGTGATTTCAACCATTCCCGCCGCGGGCACTTGCCCACGACCGACGTAGTAATCGACCTTGTTCTTCTTGAACAGAAACTCGATCCCCTTGGCCATCTGCTGCGAGACCCCGCGCGAACGCTCCATCACTTTGGCGAAGTCGAAGGTGACTTCCTTGGCGGTGATTCCAAACGTCTCCGCTTTCTTGATTTTCTGATAAAGCTCCGCGCTCTTCAGCAGCGCCTTCGTCGGAATGCAGCCCCAGTTCAAGCACGTGCCCCCAGCGCGCTCCAGCTCGATACACGCGACTTTTTTGCCGAGTTGCCCGGCTCGAATCGCGCCCGCATAGCCCGCAGGACCACCACCAATGACAATGAGATCGTATTCCATAGTTTCAGCCATGGCGCCAACCTGCCCCGGTCCGCCACACCGTCAAACGGATTTTCCTCTCCTCAAATATCAATCACGTCATCTGCCTTTTTCTTCACTCGCGGGGCCCGCACTGGCGGCGCTCCCTCTGGCGGCGCCTCCTTTCGCGGCACCGCCGCCTTCCGCGTAAACCCACTCAAGATCAAGTTCGTCACGCTCACCACCAACGCCCCCCACACCGCCGGCCAAAATCCGGCGACGTGAAACCCGTCGACCAGCCGTCCGACAAACATAAACAACAAGGCATTGATCACCACCACTCCCAGCCCCAAGGTCAGCACAATGAATGGCAACGTGAACAACACCAACAGCGGCTTGATGATCGCGTTGAAGAAACTCAGCAACAGCACGACTACGATTAACGTTGCGGTGCTGTCGCAGGAGATGCCGTCCACCAGCTTCGTCGCCAGCGTCACGCCGAGGGCCATCACGACCCAGTGGACGAGCAATTGAACTAACCGTGGATTCATTTCCGCTGACACTCACGCCCCGTCCGCACGCCGAGCAATGAAAATCCTCGTCGTCCAAGACTACCTCCGTAGCGGTGGCACCGAGCGCCAATCCGTCCTCCTCGCCAACGCCTTCGCCGCCGCGGGCCACGCCACGACGCTGCTGACGTTTCGACCCGGCGGAGCCTTGTCCGCGACGGTGTCCTCGGCCGTCGTTCGCATCACGCTCCAACCTTTCGACGTCGGTCTCGATTGGTTCGCGCCCGGATTGTACCGCGCCGCCCGCGCTCACGTTTTTGATGTGATTCTCTGCCTGGGCCGGATGGCGAACAGTTACGCGGGCGGACTGCAAAATCGACTGCCCACGACCGCCGTCGTCGGCACCATGCGCACCGGAAAACGCCTGCCCGCGCTCTTCCGCGCCTCCCTCCACTCGGTTCGCCACATCGTTGCGAACAGCTACGACGCCCGCGCCACCCTCGTCGCTGAGTATGGCGTCCCGGCCGAAAAAATTTCCGTCATCCACAACTCGCTCGTCTTTCCCGCCAACCTGCCCGCTGAGGACGCGACGCCCTCGTCGCGTCTCACCCTTCGCGCCCAACACGGTGCCACGCCGGCGACCACCGTCCTGCTCACCGTCGCCATGTTCCGCCCCGAGAAAAACCAGCGCGAGCTCATCGAGATCGTCGCCGGCCTACCCGCCACGACCGATTGGCAACTGTGGCTCGCCGGCGACGGACCCGCGCGCCCAGCCTGCGAAGCCCTCGTCGCCCGCCTTCACCTCAAAGCACGCGTTCGTTTCCTCGGTTTTCACCGCAACCCGTCGCCGCTCTATGCGGCCGCCGACCTCGCCGTCCACGCATCGTGGAGTGAAGCGCTTTCCAATTTCCTCATCGAAGCGCAGGCCCACGGTCTGGCTGGCGTCGCTTATGCGGCCCAGGGCATTGCTGAATGCTGGCGACCGGACTGCACCGGCTGGACCATCCCCCGCGACGACCGCTCCGCCTTCCGCGACGCCTTAGTTCGCCTCATCGGCGAGCCCGCCGCCCTCCGCGCCGCCCGCGCCGCCGATGCGCGCGCCTACGCCCGCACCACTTTCGACCCGCAACGCCAAGTCTCGGCCTATCTCGATCTTTTTGCTCGGATCGGTTCGGCCCGCTGCTGACAGAGTCCTGCCAGCAAACTGCACCTGAGTGCGACGCCGGATTGCATTCTCGCGATCCGTGTTCATCCGTGCCCTTCCGTGGTTAAAAAAATTCCCGCTCCCTCGTCCGTCGCCGCAAAGCCCGAGTGCATCCGGCTGCGCGGCGTCCGTCAAAATAACCTCAAAGGCTTCGATCTCGACGTACCCCTCGGCCGCTACATCGCCGTCACCGGCCTGAGTGGCGCCGGCAAATCGTCCCTCGTCTTCGACACCCTCCACGCCGAGGGCCAACGTCGCTACGTCGAGACCTTCTCGGCCTACACCCGCCAGTTTCTCGATCTGCTCGACAAACCCAAAGTCGATTCCATCGAAAACATCCGTCCGTCGATCGCCATCGAGCAGACCAACACCGTCAAGACCTCCCGCTCCACCGTCGGCACCATGACGGAGCTCACCGATTTCTTCAAAGTCTGGTTCAGCCACGTCGCCGAATGTTTCGATCCGGCGACCGGTGAAAAGGTCGAGGACGACAACCCCCAATCCATCTGGGAAAAAACCTCCGCGGCCCACGCCGACCGCACGCTCCTCGTCTGTTTCAAAATCACCAAACCCGCGAATCTCACGTGGCCCGAGATCCTCACCAGCCTGAAGAATCAAGGCTACCTCCGCCTGCTCGTCGAAAATCAAATCCAAAAAATCGAGGACCTGCTCACCTCCTCCGTATCCGTTCTCTCAACGCACAACCCTCAGCTCTCAACTTCGTCCGCAATTTACGTCGTCCAAGACCGCCTCGCCGTCACCGCCGCCAACAAATCTCGTTTTCTCGAAGCCACCGAAACCGCCCTCCACTTCGGCCAGAGTCAGGTCTTCTACTTCGCCTCCGACACGTTTACTCCGGCCGGCCACTTCTCCCGTGGACTCCACTCGCCCTCGACCGGCCGCACCTTTCGCGCCGCCTCGCCTGCGTTATTTTCCTTCAACTCCCCTCTCGGTGCTTGCCCCAAGTGCCGCGGCTTCGGCCGCGTGATCGACATCGATTACCGTCTCACCGTGCCCGACCAATCCCGCTCCCTCGACGAGGGGGCGATCAAGTGCTGGGAGAGCGATATCTACGGTGAATCCAAGAAGGATCTCTACGTTTTCGCCCGGCAGAAAAAGATCCCCACCCACGTGCCGTTCGCCTCGCTCTCCCCGGAGCAGCAAGCCTTCATCATCGACGGCGAGCCCGGCTACGGCGAAGACAACGGGAAGCCTTGGCCGAAATATTGGTATGGCGTGAAGGGTTTTTTTCGGTGGCTCGAGAAGAGCACTTACAAGATGCACGTGCGCGTCTTCCTCGCCCGTTATCGCGCTTACAATCCCTGCCCTGCCTGCGGTGGCCAGCGCCTCCAACCCGAAGCCTTGTGCTGGAAATGGCAGGGCCACACGCTGCCCGTTCTCTATCAACTCCCCGTCGGCGAACTCCTGACCCTCCTTGGTCAGGGGTCATTGGGCCTGGGTCCTTCCAGCGGCTCCTCCCACAGCGCCGATCTCGCCTTCGACTCCATCCGGACCCGTCTGCGTTACCTCGCCCAAGTCGGCCTCGCCTACCTCACGCTCGACCGCCAATCAAAGACGCTCTCCGGGGGCGAGGTCCAACGCGTCAATCTCACCTCCTGCCTCGGTACTTCGCTGATCGATACGCTGTTCGTCCTTGATGAACCCAGCGTCGGCCTCCACCCGCGCGACATCGATCGCCTCATTGCGATCATCCGCACGCTGACCGACGCCGGCAACACCGTCGTCGTGGTCGAGCACGACGAAGCGATGATCCGTGCCGCCGACCATGTGATCGAAGTCGGTCCTGAGCCCGGCAGCCGCGGGGGCCACATTATCTTCGAGGGCCCGGTCTCCGCTCTGCTCGCGTCACCCACCAGCATCACCGGCGCCTATTTTTCCGGCCGCGAAACCATCCCCGTCCCCACCACTCGTCGCCCCGTCGAGTCCGCCCCCAGGAGAGATGCGAAGCCCCCGTCGCGTTCGCCGCGTTCGCTCGCCACCACTTGGCTCCATTTCAAAAACGCCACCAAGCACAACCTGCGCAATCTCGACGTCCAGCTGCCTCTCGGTCGCTTGGTCTGCTTGTCCGGCGTCTCCGGCTCCGGCAAGTCCACCCTCCTCGACCACGTCATTTACCAAGGCCTCCTCGCCCAACGTCTCCAACTCACCGAAGACCCCGCCGTCATCGAGGCCATCACGCTGACCAGCGCTCAACCTGCGTCCGCTGCGGAGGCGTTCACCGAAATTCTGCTCGTCGACCAATCGCCGCTCTCACGCACGCCGCGCTCCAATCCCGCGCTCTACACCGAAGCGTGGGAACTGATTCGCGATCTTTACGCCGCCACGCCCGCCGCACTGGCCGCCG
>CAMATV010000274.1 GCA_945861235.1 Opitutus sp. GAS368 | reverse complement strand
CGAAACGCCGCGAGCGCGGCGGCGTTCACGGTCGCGGGGACGAGGGGGAAGGAGCACAGAGGGCGGCGAAAAAGAGCATCGGATCGGAAAGTAGGAGCCCGCTTGCGGGCGATTCAGCGCGACCGCAGTCGTCCCTCGCAGCCCATCGCCCGCAAGCGGGCTCCTACCCAACGGTCACCGGCACGAGTGTCATCGTGTCGTTGCCGAAGATGTCGATGACCTTCACGGCGACGACGTAGCGGCCGGGTTTCGGGTAAACGTGGCACGCGCTTACGAGGTCGAGGTCGCGGTTCTGGCGGGTGCGAAAGCTCTGCCACTCGTTTTCGAAGATGTAGGCACCGGTCCAAGGTTCCTCGAAGTCGATGAACTCGCCTTCGGCTTTCACGACGCCGGGCAACTCGCCTTCAACGCCCATTCGCTTGGGCACATTGATGATTTCCTTGCGGCTCTCGTAGTCGAAGTTGACGGCCTAGTAGTCAACCCAGTCGGTCCATTTTTTTGTGAGCACGGCGCGGGAGACGATGCCCTAGTTGTCCTTGCTGACTTTGATGAGTTTGCCCTGCTCGCAGACGACTTCGCTTTTGCCTTCCTTCAACTCGGCGGCGATGGCCTCGGCGATGGCTTGCGAGTAACGGGCGGAATGTTCGAGCTGTCGTCGTTGGGACGCGAGACGCTCCGGTTCGGCGCGAGTGCTGGCGGTCGCGGGCGTTAGGGTTTTGGTCTCGGCCTGCCCGTGGGTTCTTATGGCTTCGGCAGCGCGAAGGCCACGATGCTCCCGCCGGCGGGGCGGCCGGACTTGCCGCCGCCGGCGGAGATGACGACGAACTGGCGGCCACCGATCGCGTAGGTCCTCGGCGTGGCGTTGCCGCTGAAGGGCAGCGGGGCCGACCAGAGGATCTTCCCCGTATCCTTGTCGAAGGCGCGGATCGTCTCGTCGGCGCTGGCACCGATGAAGAGCACGCCACCGGCCGTCACGACGGGGCCGCCGTAGTTTTCCGTGCCGGTGGGCGGGATGCCGCGCGCGGTGAGCTCGCGGTATTCGCCGAGCGGCACCTTCCATTTGAGCTCGCCCGTGTTGAGGTCGACGGCGTTGAGCGTGCCCCACGGAGGCGCGATCGCCGGGTAGCCGGCGTTGTCCGTCCAGCGGCGGAATCCACCGAACGCATACGGGGCCGGGGTCGCGGCGGAGGCAGCCGGTGCGCCGGACTTGGTTTTCCCCTTCGCCTTGGTCGGGGTGGATGTGGCGGGCTCCGGCTTGCCCAGCACGTAGTCGAGGATCGCGTCGCGCTGTACGTCGGTGAGGCGATCGAACGCGGGCATGCGGCCGAAGCCGGTCTTGGTGAGCTTCGCGATTTCCTCGGGCGTGCGGCGTTTTTCGATGTCGATGAGCGAGGGAAATCCGGCGAGCGGGATGCCCGCGCGATCGAGGCCGTGGCAGGCGGCGCAGTGGAGGAGGTAGTCGCGTTCGCCGCGCGCGAGCGGTGAGCCGTCGACGCGACGCGTCTCGACCATTTGAAGAATCCACGGGATTTCGTTCACGTTGACGTAGTAGATGCCGTCGGGATCGGCCGCGCCGCCGCCCCATTCCATGCCGCCGTCGAAACCGGGAAACATGATCGACTCTTTGAGGCTCGGCGCGGGAAACGGCCCGAAGTTCGGCGATAGTTTGATGCGATCGGTGGTGAGCGCGCGGGCCTCAGGGGAAAGGGTGGAGACGTCGGCCTCGGTGTAACGCTGGCGCATGAGCGGTGCGGGTTTTTGGGGAAACGGCTGCGTGGGCCACGCCTGTTCGCCGCGGAGATCGGAAGCGGGCACGGGTTTTTCTTCGATGGGCCAGAGCGGCGCGCCGGTCACGCGGTCGAAGACGAAGAGCTGGCCGTGCTTCGTGCCCTGCGCGACGGCGTCGATTTTTTTTCCGCTGTGGGTTACGGTGAGGAGCAACGGCGGGCACGGCAGATCCTTGTCGAGCAGATCGTGGTGGACCATCTGGAAATGCCAGAGCCGCTTGCCAGTGGTGGCGTCGAGCGCGACGAGGGAGTTGGCGAAAAGATTTTTCCCGTGGCGCTCGGCGCCATAGAAGTCGGGCTCGGCCGTCTTCGTCGCGATGTAAACGATGCCGCGTTTCTCGTCGAGGGACTGGCCCGACCACGGCATGACGCCGGTGGCCGTCTTCCAGGCGTCGGCGGGCCAGGTGTCGTGGCCGAGTTCGCCGGGGCGTGGAATCAGGTGAAAAATCCAGCGGCGCGCGCCGGTGCGCACATCGAGGCCGCGCACGGCGCCGGGGCCGCCGATGCCGCCGATGATGAGCGTATCTCGGTAGAGGATACCGGGGGTGTTGAGGCCGACATTGGGCGTGGTGTCCGTATCGAGTCCGGCGCCGAGGACGATGGAGCCGTTGTCGCCAAACGTGGGGATCGGTTGGCCGGTCTGCGGATCGAGGGCGAAGAGGAATTTGCCGACGGCGGTGAAGAGGCGCGCTTCGCCGCCGGTATCGTTTTGCCAATACACGAGGCCGCGCTGGCGGCGGCCGCCAGTGCCGGCAGGGGTGGTGGCCGGATCCCATTTCCACAGTTCGCGGCCGGTCGCGGCGTCGAGCGCGATGACGCGGCGGCTCTGCGTGGGGGTGTAGAGCACGCCGCCGACGACGAGATTGTTGGCCTGGTATTCGCCCTTTTCGCCGGTGTCGTAGGTCCATGCGACTTGGAGCTGCGCGACGTTGGCGCGGTGGATTTGGCTGAGCGGCGAGTAGAGGCTGCGCTGTTTGTCGCCGAGGTAGGTGGGCCAGTCGGTGTTGGGCGGAGCGCTCGCGGCGGAAACGACGACCGCCGTAAACGAAAGGAATACCCACGTGGCCGGGGCGACCGAGCAGATGGCGGCAATGGCCCATGCGACGACGCGAACACCGGGAGAGAATAGCAGGTTTATGCAGGGAGAGGTGGGCATGGGGGGAGTTCGGTCGGGTGAGGCGAACGGGAACGAGGCAAAGGCAATGCGAGCGAGAAATCGAACTCCAGAACAAACCCAGCCGCGGGGCCGGACGAATCCGGTTTCTGGTCAGGGTTGCGCGCGGAATCGGCAGCGTCTCCGCTTCCGCGACGGCCTGACGCTGCTAGCCACTGCGCCGGGTCCATGCAGTCGGCCCGGTTTCCACGAATGAGCTCTCGGCAACCAATGGGTGTAGGCCGGGTGCGGCCCGGTGCGGCCCACTGCGTCAGCCCAGTTTGCGCAGTTTCGTGATGCGGCCGGTGTGGACCCACTCGGCGACGAAGATGTTGCCGGCGGCGTCGAAGCAGGCGTCGTGCGGGTGGAGGAATTTTCCCGCCTGCCAGCCGGCGCCCTTTTCGTCGCGGCGCAGCGCGTTTTTCTCGCGCGTGACCTGCTCGCGCCACGCGGGGTCTTCGCCGAGGTGGGCGATGACCTTGTCGTCGCGATCGAGCAACGTGACGCGCGCGCTCAGGTCGGGCACGAGCATCACGTCGCCGCGCGTAGCGATGTTGGCGGGTAAAATGAAACCCTCGAGGGTCTTCAGGTGTTTCCCCTCGAGGGTAAACCACTGCAGGCGTTTGTTGGCGCGGTCGGCGACGACGACGGAGGGTGCGCGGCCGGGGCGGTCGTCGAGGGCGATACCGTGCGGGAGGTTGAACTGGCCCGGGCCGGTGCCGGGTTCGCCGAACGTGGAGAGCCAGCGGGCGTCGCGGTCGTAGCGGTGGATGCGGTGCGCTCCGTAGCCGTCGGCAAGGAAGAAGCCGCCGTCGGGCAAAAACGCGAAATTGGTCGGCATGAACGCATCGCGGCCCCAGCGCTTCGCGGGCGCGGTGTCCTCGCCCTTGGGGTAGAGCTGCGATTCCATGGGCGCGCGTTTTTCCCACACGCGTTCGCCCTTGAGCGTGAGCTTGGCGAAATTTTTCAACTGCTGATAACCGGTGACGTAGAGGAACTGCTCGCGGCCCTCCGTGTGCACCGTGAGCCCGTGCCCGCCGCCCTGAAACTCGCGGCCGAACGCGCGGACGAATTTCCCCTGCGCATCGAAGACGAAGATCGCCGGGTGATCCTTGAGCTCCTCGCGGCCCTCGTGGATGACGTAGAGGAGGCCCTCGCGGTCCACGGCGACGTTGTGCGTGGTCTGCCAGGAGTATGGCGACGGCAGCTGGGCCCAGTCGTGCAACACCTCGTAGCGGTGAGCGCCGGTGCCGACAAAGAGTGAGCGCCCGGATTTCTGCGCGGTGAGCACATGCGGGGCGGCGAGGGCGACGGACGCGGCCGCGAGAAAGCGGCGACGTGTGATCTGGGGTGAAGCGGGAGAGGCGTGCATCGGGCGAGGGGATTGCGGTGGGGGACAGGGGATACGCCGGTTGACTTAGGCGCGGCGGAGACGGACGACGAGAACGAAGTGAGCGCAACGCAAATGATCGCAACGGCGGTGCGGGCGAGGTTGGCGGGAAGCGCGGCGGGTGGCGGGATGCGCGGGGTTGAGCGATCGCGCGGCGGCGCCCGACGCCGTTCGGTGGTCCCTTTGTTCAGATTGCAAAGTGCAACGTTTGACCCCGAGAACTCGCTTTGCATGGATCGAGCGCATGATGTCGGCGATGGTCATCTGCTTCGGTTAGAGCTTCGGCGCTTCCGCCTCGCTGGCAGCGGGACCAGTGGCGACGTTGGCGACGATCTCGACGCGGAGCGCGTCGCGCGTGTGCTCAATGGCGGCGATCTGGAGGCGCAGGCGCTCGGCCTCGGCGGCGCGGTAAAGCGCAGCGTGCAATGTCTTCACGCCGTCGGCGGTCGCGGCCGTTTCCCAAAGGTAAATCTTCCGGAGGTTTTTCAACCGGCGCAGCGGCTCGAGGGCTGGTCGGTGAGGCGCGTGGCGTTGAGGTTGAGCGAGGCGAGCTGCGATAGCGGCGCGAGGGCGGCGACGCCCACGTCGGTGACGGACGTGCGGTCGAGCCGGAGAGATTGCAGATTCGTCAGGCGCCCGATGGTCGCGAGCGCGCGGTCGGTGACCGGCGCGCGGGAGAGATCGAGTTCAGCGAGGTTTTCGCGCAGGACGAGAAGGCGTTCGACGTCGGCAT
>CAMATV010000273.1 GCA_945861235.1 Opitutus sp. GAS368 | reverse complement strand
ATCGCCGGTCGGGCGGATGTCATGATGACCGACGGCATCGAAGTGAGGCTGCAAACCGGGCGGTATCCAGAATTGGCGGGCACGATGGCCGAGCCGTTCACGCGCGCCGGCAAGGCGATCTTGCTGTCCCCCGGCTCGGAGCTCACGGCCCGCGTCGATGCGTGGTTGATGCAGCCAGTAAACCGCGGCCAAATCGCCGAGCGGCTGGAGCGCGCGTTAGGCAGCGGGAAGTAGGACGGACATTCGGTTGGCGCGGGCACGCGGGTCGGGAGGCGGCTGGGAGAGTAACGAGCGGGCCCGGCGATTTTACGAACGGCTGCGTTTTCGAAATAATGAGCGGACGAGGCCGGCGGCCACGCGCACTCACCGCCACGTTGCGGCTCCGAGATAAAACAAACCTTGGGCGACGAACTGGATGACATGGTAGAGATCGTTGTGGTTAAAGCTCAGGCTTAGGCCGATGCGTTGGTGTTGCCCGATGGCCGCCAAGGCTGAAGTCGCCACGGCTGCGGCGAGCCAAACAAAATGGTCGGGCGAATGCGCATCGCGGGCGTAAATAGCAGCGGCCAGCACCAGCAACTGGCCAAGACCGTAGGCCCAGATCGCGGTGGAGAACCGACCCGTGCGCAGGGTGGCATACGCAAAGAGCGCGGCGATGATCCACGCGGCAAATTTCGCCAAAACGAGGACGGTACCTATCAGGGCGGTCGTCGCTGCGACTTGAATCAGACACAGACCGGTGGCGACGAGGCTGAGTAAGGCGAGGTGCCAGCAGAGGCGGTTGGCCGACGGTGGCAAGGTGTGGCCCAGCCCGTGATGAACAGCGCCGGCGGCAGCGGCGAGGGCCGATGTGGCGAAGCCGCCGATCCACCAGCCAAGGGTCTCCGGGCACGGTGAGGGCGCGTGGCGGGCGAGCGCGCCGCCGAGTCCGGCGCTCCACAGGGCGAGCGCGCAGTCGGTCCAAAACGTGGCGGGCTCGTGGAGCTTCACGGGGCGGCGAAAAGATCGCGGTGATGGCGATACCAGTCGCTGCTGAAGATCTCGCCGGGGTCGCGAGCTTTTTTCTCGGCGAGAAATTCGCGGAAACGTGGGTGAGCGGCCTCGACTTGGGTGCGGTTGGCCCAGCGGTGGTAGGTGAGGTAGTAACTGCCGCCGAGGGCCAGCGCCAAGTCGATCAGGGCGCGGAAGGCGGCAGCGGCGCGCGCCAAACCGGCGGGCGTGTGTTCGCAATGGAGATTGAAGATGATGCAGGCCCACGGTTCGCGCGCCCACGCGAGCAGGGTCTCGGTGTCGCGCTCGATGAGCCGGATGGTGCCGTAGATGACGGGCGTTTCGCCGGAGCGGAGCAAGTCGCCGGCCCGGCCCATAAACTCGCGGAGGAGGCCTCGAGGAACGTAGAGCTCGGAAATCATTTCGCTGCACGGACACGGTGAACCGAGGCGGCGGTCCAGCGCGGTGTGATAGTGATCGGGGTAAACGCTGAGCTGATGAGTGTCGCTCCAGTAGCGTTGACCGTGCGTGGCGCGGTAGAAGCCGGAGTAAACTTCCCAGACTTTCGCGCGGTCAGTGTGGGCGAGCCACAGCAGCTCCTCCCAGTCGGACTCACGCAATTGGCGCTGGGCCGCGAGTTCTGCGGGCGGTTCGTCGCATCGGCGGTAGGCCGAGAACACGCCGCGTTGCAGGAAGTCGGGCGAGTTTTCATCGATGGAATATTGGAAGTCGCCGAAAAGCCAGTCGGTGGTGTCGCGCTCTTCGGGCACGCGCACGAGTTCGTCGAGGGTCAATATCTCCACGCTGCGTTGCACGGGCACCCGCGGCATGAGGCGGAGCGTCACCTCGGCGATGACGCCGAACAACCCGTAGCCGCCGATCGCGAGGCGGAAGAGGTCGGCGTTTTCGTCACGTGAACATGGGCGCGCGAGACCGTCGGGACCGATGAGAGTGAACGCCTCGACGTCACCGACGATGGGCGGTAGTCGAAGGCCACGACCGTGGATGTTCGCGGCGAGGGCACCGCCGAGCGTGAGACGGTCGGCGCCGGTTTGTTTTTGGCGGATGCCCCACGTGGTGGCGGCGTCCGGAGATTGGAGCGCGGCGCATCCGGCGATAAGGGCGGGCCATTCGATCCCAGCGTCCACGGTGACGAGGCCACGTCGGGCGTCGAATTGCCGGATCGAGGAATGGCCGCGCAAATCAAGGAGCCACGTGCCGGTGCCAAATTGTTGCCCGCCCATGGCGTGGCGACCGCCGCTGACCGCGAGCTGTGCGCCGGCGGCAATTGCGGCGTGGACCGCAGCGGAAATTTCAGCTGTTCCCCTGGGCGCGAGGACGCACGCGACCCGGGTGGGATTGAGCGCCGAATGGAGGTCGTTGACGAGCAGCGGATCGTTCACAGGGAGCTAGAAGCGAGGCACAGGTATTCGCCCTAGGCGAGGGGAATGGGAGGAAGAAAGACCAGCGTTTTGCGGGATCGAGGGCAGCCGCGCGGTTGACTCATTTACCCACGGTCGCCAGGGATGCGCCGTCAACGGTGTCCATTGGAAACGAAGCCATGACCGACCAACATTCTCCAAAATCACTCGAGGAGCAGATCGCACAATGGCGGAGCACCGTCCGCCGCCGGTCAGCCCTCCAAGCCGGCGAGGTCGCGACGTTGGAAGGCCAACTCCGCGCGCAGATCGCGGACCTCAGCCGCGCCGGGCTGGCCACCGAGGAAGCATTTTTGGTGGCGGTGCTGCGTATGAGTAGCGTCGAGACGGGATCGCGGGAGTTCGCGCGCGAGCGCTCCGATCACGTTTGGAAGCAGCTCGTCGTAGCCCCGACCGATTCCGTCGAACGCCGCGCGGCGGCGCGCAAGGACGCGATCGTCGCCTTCGGCTTCGCCGTGCTGGCAGGCGTGGTGATCAAGCTGCCGGAGCTCTTCGGGATTTCGATCACGGACGACGCCAACAAGAACTTCTACCTGCGCAACGCCAGTCTCCTCGTGCTGTCCTGTCTGATCGGATACTTCGTCTGGAAACGACGGCTCGCAATGCGCACGGTCGGCTGGCTGGCCGGGGCGTTCGCCGGGGCAGTGGTTTTCGCCAACCTGCCCGCGTTCGGCTCGGCCCGCGGCTTCGAGCCGCTCACGGCGTTGCACCTGCCGATCGCGCTCTGGCTGGGCGTGGGGATCGCTTACGCCGGCGGTCGGTGGAATCAGGTGAGCGGTCGCATGGACTTCATTCGGTTTTCGGGCGAGCTCTTCATCTATTTCGTACTGATCGCGCTCGGCGGCGGGGTGCTCTGCGCGTTCGTGGCACTCACGTTTACGAGCATCGGGATCGATCCCGGGCCGTTCTTCCAATCGTGGCTGTTACCGTGCGGCGCGGCCGGGGCAGTCGTGATCGCCTCCTGGTTGGTCGAGGCCAAACAGGGCGTAAGGGAAAGTCTCGCACCGATGCTGACGCGTCTCTTCACGCCGTTGTTCGCCGCCATGCTCGTCGCGTTTTTGGGAACGCTGCTGTGGTCGGGGCGGGGCGTCGCCATCGAGCGCGAGATGCTCATCGGCTTCGATCTGCTCCTCGTGGTGGTGCTGGGGCTCCTGGTCTACGCCATCTCCGCCCGCGACCCGCAGGCGCCGCCGGGGGTGTTCGATGGGGTGCAGGTCGTTTTGTTGGTCGGTGCGTTGCTAGCCGACGCGGTCGCGTTGGGGGCCATTGGCGCGCGGATCAACGAATTCGGATTCAGCCCGAACCGCGTGGCTGCGCTCGGTGAAAACGTCATTCTGCTGGTCAATGTGGCGTGGTCCGCCGTGCTCTACATCCGGTTTTTGGTCGGGCGCGGATCGTTTCAAAAACTTGAACGGTGGCAGACGGCCTACGTGCCGGTATACGCGGTGTGGGCGGCGATTGTGGTGATCGCGTTTCCGCCAGTGTTCCGGTGGATCGCGGCGTAGGCGCTCAGTGGGGGGAGGCAACGGGACACCGCAGAATTCTGAGCGGTAGCTTTTCAAACAGCCGAACCTCGCTCCGCGGGAACACTCGTGTGCGGCTTTTCCCGTGGGCTCGCCTCTTCCGGGCTCCCGTCGCCAACTCTCTTCATTGGAAACAGCGCGGAGCGCGATCAAGAAGGTTCCCGCCGATTCAGGACTCCCAGATTGAGGAACTCGGAATGAGTGCCGGTTTTTTGTGGAAGTAAAATCGGTTCGCGTGGTCCGCTCCGAAATCTGCGGTGCCCTGAATCGGCGGGAAACTCCGGTGGTTTTCGACCGCGCTGCTTCTCCGCAGACGCGACCCGCCCACCGAGATAACGGGTTACCAGCTCTCGTTGGTTGGCACGCTGAATGTACACGGCAGGCACCACGCTCACCTCTGTGGATTTTTCAAGTCTCACGTGCCGCCGACGCGTACCTCCGCCGCCCTTGCCAGTCTCCCGCCGCGAGCCTCCACTCACTGCACCTTTCCCATGAACGCTTCCTCCGACTCCGCTCCTCTGCGCAACGCCGCTCTTCTGCGAGCCCAGACTTTGATGACCCCGGCGCTCGTACCGTCGATTTCGACCGAGCTGCTCACCACGGCCGACGGCGAGTTGAACCGCGAGCTGCACCATTTTCTTTTTGATCCGCCATCCAACCCCGCGCTGCTGAAGGGCAAGACCATCGCGATCTGCTGCACCAACGGCGTCGAGGAAGTGGAGATCACGGGATCGATCCGCTGGCTCACCGAGCACGGGGCGACGGTGCAGGTCGTGTCGCCGCGCATTGGCGAATTTCATCCGACGCTCGGCCTGCGTTTTCCGGCGCAGTGCGCCACCCACGTACTCGCGATCCGGCTCATGGAAAACGCCGGCTGGCTCAAGATCGACCGCTTTCTCGATGAGGCCAAGGTGGCCGACTACGACGCCTGCATTTTCCCGGGCGGCTGTTGGAATCCCGATGCGCTGCGCGCCGATCCTCTGGCGCAGGCGTTTGTCCGCGAGATGTGGAAAGCCGGCAAACCGACCTGCGCGATCTGTCATGGCCAATGGGTGATGGTGAGCGCGGGCATTCTCAAAGGCCGCAAGGCCACCGCAGTCTGGAACATCCACCCC
>CAMATV010000272.1 GCA_945861235.1 Opitutus sp. GAS368 | reverse complement strand
GTCGCCGCCGCCGCTCGTCCCGCCTCGCCCGGTATCATCGACACCAACGTCAACCTGTTCCGCTGGCCGTTCCGGAAACTCAAATACTCCGACACCGCCGCGCTCGTCGCCAAACTGCGCAAACACCGCGTGATCGAGGCGTGGGCCGGGAGCTACGAGGCGCTCCTCGACAAAGACATCAACGGCGTCAACGAGCGCCTCGCCGCCGAATGCCGCGCCCACGGCCGCGGTCTCCTGCGCCCGATCGGCAGCGTGAATCTCGCATGGCCCGACTGGGAAGAGGACGTTCGCCGCTGCCACGAAGTGTTCAAAATGCCCGGCCTGCGGATTTTTCCCGGCTACCAGCCGTTCGATCTCGGGCATCCAGACTTGCAGCGCCTCCTCGAACTCACGCGCGAGCGCGGGCTGTTGCTCCAGATCGCGTTCTCGATGGAGGATTCGCGCGTGCATCATCCCGCCATCTCGCCGGGCACCGTCGTCGCGGCGCCGTTGATTGCGGCGATGAAGTCCGTGCCCGCCGCCAAAGTCCAGGTGCTGCATTTCTCTGGCAACGCGCAGGGCAGCGACCTCGGGCAGCTCATGCGCGAGACGAGCGCCGCGATCGACATCTCGCGCTGGGAGGGCAACGGCATGGTCGGCCGAATGATTGGCGCACGACCCGAGACGCAGTCCCCGCGCGTGCCGGTTGAGCGCGCGCTCTTCGGATCGCACGCGCCGTATTTTCCGCTGGAAACCGCGATCCTGAAACTGATCGAGTCGCCCCTCGATGCCGCGCAGCTCCACGCGATCATGCAGGGCAACGCGCGGAAGCTGCTGGCGGCGGCGTAGGGTCGCGGACGCCGCTGCGTGGCTTCGTCCGCTGTCATTCCGGCGGAGCCCTCACGGCTCCGGCCAGCCGAGCTGCTCGTGGAGAAACTTGAAGGTCCCCACGCCATTGATCGTGTGCGGGCCGGGGAAAAATTCTATCCGCGTGCGCTCCGGGATTTTCAGGCGGGCGTAGAGCCGGTTTACCTTCGCAAACTCAAACGCCACCCACTCGTCGATCCCCACGCCGTCGTCGTGGCCGCGCTCGACCATGAAGGGCCGCGGCGCAATCAGCGCCGCCATCTCCGCGTAGCCAAACGTGTTTCCCAAATCCCACTCCGGCATCTCCCACTCCTTGGAAAACATATAGCTGCCGGTCCAGCCGGTCGTGACGTTCTTCCAAATCCACTCGTTGAAATCCGCCGAGCAAATGGAAAGCGCATAGCCGTCGAGGAGCGCCGGCACGCGCATCGCGGTCTTGCCGCCGTAGGAGAGGCCGTAAAAGCCGATGCGCGCCGGATCGACATGGGGCTGCGTCGCGAGCCACGCGAGCATCGCCTCGTGCTGCGCGAGGATGATTGAGAAGAGCGATTTCCCGAGCGGGTTGGCCTTCCTTTGCAGCAGGCGAAACGCCTCCTCGCCGCGATAGGGATTGTGCGGCGCGAAGACGATGAAGCCGCGCTCCGCGAGCCGCGCCGCGAACGCCTTATAGGAACCGAACGTGCGGGTCGTCGTGTCCTCATTGATCACGTCGGCCGGCAGGCCTTCGAGCCCGTGCTGCGCGACGACGACCGGCCGCCGTTCGCCGGGCTTCAGGTTTTTCGGCAACAACAGATAACCCCACGCAAAGACTTCCGGCAGCACGTCGAGCACGACCTCATGCGCGACCCACGCCGGCCGGTCGAGAATCGGGCGCGTGCGCGGATTCGGCGGCACCTTGCCGGACGGAAACCGCCCGATCACGTCGCTCCAGAATTTTTCGCGGTAAGGCCGCATCGCCTCTTGCCACGCCGCCGGCGTCAGCACGGGCGATTTTTTCCAGAGGAAATTTTCCCGCACCGCGTGCGACCGCGGGAGCAGGCTCTGCGTGAAGCGCTGAAGCTCGGCAACCTGCCGCCCCTGGCGCGCGGCCGGATCGAAAGCGGGGCGCGTGTCCTGCGGCTCCGTGCCCGGCGGCGCGAGTGTGCTCGGGGTGTCGGCGGGCGCCCGCCGACGCAGGAATTCCGCAAGCGTCGCGTCGGGAAAACATCCCGCGCCGCCATCGGTGGCGCCGCTGCCACCGTCGGGGGCCGCGTTCGTCAGCGAGATCGCCGCCGCAAACGGCCCCGCGAGCCGCTGCGCACGCGCCACCTCGGCGCGCACGTCCGCGAACGGCGGCGTGGCGATTCTGCCGGGCGCGGCCCCGGCGAATCCAGCCCGCGGCGCAGGCGGCCCGGAAACGTCCGGCGCGCGCGCGGGCTCCACCACGAGACCGCGCGGCACGATCAGTTGAGCGATCTCGGCGTCGCCGAATTCGCGGAGGAGGCCGAAGACATTGCGATAGATCGGCTCGCGCCAGAGTTCTTCGCGCCGGGAAAAATATCCGCTCACCGCCGCAGCCGCGATTCGCGGCTCGAGCGCGGCGCTGTAGAGCGCGAGCAGTCCGCCTTCGCCCCAGCCGGCGACGCCGATCGGCACGCGCGGTGCCCTCCCGGCGAGCGCGCGCCGCGTCTCCACCCCGGCGGGCGGGCCTGGCGCGGCGGCATCCCGCGCCAGCCAATCGACCGCCGCCAGGATCTTCTGCACTTCAAGGCCGATCACGTGCCGCCCCATTTCGTAGGACTGCCGGTAGATCCACTCGCGGTGCGGCTGGTTCGTGCGCCGGCCAATCGCGGGGTTGCCCGAGTGCGTGTCCGCGCGATCAAGAATCGTCGGCACCAAAACCTCGCAGCCTTGCTCCGCGAGCCGACGCGCATAGTGCGCCGCGGCGCCGCGTCCCGGCGCGACTCCGCTGATCATCTCCGGCGTCTGGTCGGCATCGGGAATCGCGACGACCCGCGCAATCACGCGACCCTTGGGCTGCAGCCACAGCCCCTCGCCCCACACACCGTCGAGCACCGGCCAGCGCACCGCAGAGACCGTGAACCGCTCCGTCTCCGCCACCTTCGCTGGCACCGAGACCGTGGCCACGAGCTCCATTTCCGGCCGCGCCACGCGCGGATCGACGACGCCAATCATCCGCGCAAAGCGCTCCCGATTCGCCGCCACCGATTTCTCATAGGCGTCGCGGCTGGTGAAATCTGTCTGCCACCATGCCGCGCGTTCGCCTGGCGCCGCGCGCGTCTCGGCATCCAGAAATCGCCCGATGCCCGCGACCATCTGCGCGGAAAAATCGCCCGTCATCGTCAACGGTTGCGCGCCGGACAGCGGGTCCTGCCCCTTGGCAGCAACCGTGAAAAACAGCACCACCGCCGCATGGACTGCCTGCGGTCGCCAGAGGGGAATGTTCAAGGGGTGCATCGAAAAATTGGGGAATCACCCACGGCACGGCGCCGTGCTCAGGCCCGACGCCGCTCCCGATACTGCGACGGCGTGAGGCCCACGCAGCGGACGAACGCCCGCGAGAAGACCACTGCGCTGCGGTAGCCCACGCGTGGCGCGAGCGCCTCGAGTTTTTCGTCCGAGTTCTCGAGGAATTCCTGCGCCTGCTGGATGCGCATATAGGTCACGTGCTCCATCGGCGTGCGGCCGAGTTCGCGGCGGCACACCCGGCGCAGGTGCTCGGGACTGAGCGCGCAGCGCGCGGCCAGCGAGGTGAGCTTCCAGTCCGTCGTGAGGTCGGCAGCGACAATTCTCCACAAGTCCGCGATCCGCGAATCGCCGAGCCAGGGTCGCGCCGCGCGGGCCGCGAGCCCGTGCGCGAGGCTCACCCAATGGTGCACGAGCGCGGCGTCGCGCCCGCCCTCCCACTCCGCGCGCAAACCCGCGAGCGCCCGGCCCAGTTCCTCCGTGCCCTGCTTGAGCCGCAGCGGGGAGTTGGCGCCGACGAACGGCTGCGTCCACGGGGCCTCCTCGTAACGCACCCAGCCAAACGTCCAGCGCTTGCCGGGCACCGCGTGAAACGCATTGAGCACACGCGGCGGGGCGAGGCAGAGCGAGCCGGCCGTCACCCGCTCCCAGCGGCCCTCGAGCAGCACGCGGCCCTCACCTTCGAGGCACGCCAGGAAAAAACTGCCGGAGGGCGCGAGCCGCACGCGGCGATAAGGCGCGTAAACCGTGTCGATACCCAGCCAACCGATGTGATGGGTCGAGAGCTCCGGGCATTGCTTCGCGTCAAGCGACCATCGCCGAGTGCGCGATCCGTCGATCGTCGTTTCCTGCCAAGTTGTAGGAAGTGGATCCATGGGGTGTCACCGACACCCTGCGACTTGCGCCAAGTCCGGGACGCCCGCAAGTAAATGTGCAAAATCGTCAGGCGAATGTGTGGGGTCCGCCCTTGTTGCGCCGCCGCGCCCGCGCCACGATCCGTTCACCTCGCCTTCGCTCGGCCCAAACCCCGCCAACTTCCCTCCCCCGCATTCTCGTTCTCGATCTCATTCTCGTTCTCGTTCTCGCCAACGAGTCAACCCCGCCCCCGCTATGCCCTCCCCGTCTCTGCTCCGTCGTCTCGCTTCCGCGTCATCCCTGTTTCTCGCGCTGTGCTCGCTCCTCACCGCATCGCTCGGGGCCCAAGCCACCACCGGCTCCATCGAGGGCCGCGTATTCAACCCCGCGACCGGTTCCTACGTCGAGCGGGTACGGCTCACCGTCGCCGGCACCGCGCTTGAGACCTTCACCGATGCCGACGGCAACTATCGCCTCGCGGGCGTCCCCGCGGGCTCGGCGCAGGTGCTCGCGTTTCGCACCGGCCTGCCGCCGAGCACGACGACCGTCACCATCGCCGCGGGCGGCATCGCGCAGCACACGATCAACTTGACCGCGGCCGACGCCGTGCCGGCAGGGAAATCCGGCGACGCGGCGACGGGCCCGAGCGTGGTCAAGCTCGATGCGTTTGTGGTCGGCATGACGAGCATGGACGGCTCCGCGCTCGCCATCAACGAGCAGCGCTTCGCCGCTGAAATCAAAAACGTCGTTTCTGCCCAGGAATTCGGTCAGGTCGCCGAGGGCAACGTCGCCGAGCTGCTCAAATTCATGCCCGGCGTCTCCATCGACTACGGTGGCGGCAATGCCCGCAACATCTCCATCGGCGGCGCCCCGAGCGGCAACGTCCCTGTCACCGTCGGCGGCTTCGATCT
>CAMATV010000271.1 GCA_945861235.1 Opitutus sp. GAS368 | reverse complement strand
GGGCTTTGGGGTTGGCAACGTCTTTGCGGATGCTGCGGCGTGAAGGAGTGATCTTGCGGGGCGTTATTTCAAGAATTTCGGATGAGCTGTTGAAGGAAGTTTCGATCAACAACGTCCTTTTCGCGCGGGCTTTGCTTCATCTTGAGCATCAGCTGGGCGCCGGCGAAGGGGATGCGCACACCTTCGATTTCTTCGGTCTCGATTCCGCCCGCTGCGTCTTCATAGCCAATGCCGCATGCTTCGGTCAGCAGGTCGATCGTGATGTCGTCGTTGACCCGGACGACGACCCACTGCGCGATGTCCTCGTCGCCCAATTTGCGGATGGCACGGTCGGGTAGGATTTCCAACGCACGCTTGACGAGGGTTTGGTTGGCGAGGTCACGGGCGATGAGCAGATCGATGTCTTCGGTGGCGCGCACGAAGCCCAGACGGTTGATCGCAAAACCTCCGACCGCCACGTAGGCGACACCGAGGCGATTCAGTTCCGCGCGAGCGAAACCAGATCGGCGTCGATCGGGACGCGGGTCATTTTCCGTTCCGGTTCAGGTTTTCTGTCCACGCTGAGCAGGCCTCGTGGCTGGCGAACTTGAAGACTCCCTTGGGTTGCCCGCGGCCCCGGGCCAACTGGGCGGCGGTGCGTTGCAGACGGGCGAAGCGCTGCCACGGAGTCTTCTGCAACGTCCCAATGGTTTTGATGGCTTGTTTTTCCACGGGCTCAAACTCGCGCGAGCGGCCTGAAGGATCAAGTGCGGCCCCCGAAAGGGACGCTGGCGCTGCACGCGCCGTTGATGGGGAACGACGTGATCGACCGGCGGTTCATCCGGCGAATTAGGGTGTGAGATGGAGAGCTACTTCGCTGGGTCGAAGTATTTTTTCACGATCCACTCGGGTTGCCACTGGTCGGTTTGGCGGGCTTTGCCGGTGAGATCGATCTTGGGCGGCGGGTTGTTGCCGGTGTTCAGGGCGAGGGTGTCGCCGACTTTGGTCTGCCACGTCTGCATGGCGGCGGTGAGGCGCGCGATATCGGACGCGCGGGCGGGGTCATCGTAGACGCTCGTGGTTTCATTCGGATCGGTTTGAAGATCGAAGAGCTGGCTGTAACCGAGTTTTGGATAACGGATGAGTTTCCAGCGTTCGTCACGCACGGCGCGTTGGACTTGAATGTAGGGGAGGAAGACGGTGTCGCGGATTTGTTTTTTCGAGCCATCCCAGAGGGGGCGGACGCTCTCGCCGAAGACACCGGCGGGCGGAGTGAGGCCGGTGAGTTCGCAGAGCGTGGGGAAAATATCGAAGAGGTAAGTGAAGGCTTGGACGGATTTTCCTTGGGGGATGCCGGGGCCGACGATGATGAAGGGTGTGCGCATCGAGTGTTCGAATACGCTCTGTTTGCCGAGGAGGCCGTGGCTGCCGAGGGCGAGTCCGTTGTCGGCGGCGTAGACGATGATGGTGTTGTCGGCGAGGCCGCGGGCTTTGAGCGTGGCGAGGAGGCGGCCGATCTGGGCGTCGAGGTGCTCGACCATCGCGTAGTATTCGGCGAGCTGGTCACGGATCATCGTTTCGGTGCGCGGCCAGGCGCCGAGATTTTCGTCGCGGCCGCCGCTCATGGCGCCGTTGTCGAACGGGAGTTGCGGGAGGAAGTTTTTCGGGAGCGGCGGTCGGGAGGCGTAGTTGGCGGGGAAGCCGGGCGGCGGCTGGCGCGGGTCGTGCGGGGCGGTGAAGGCGATATAGCAGAAAAATGGTTTCGCGTCGGGCTGCGGTGATTGTTTCTCGAGGAAACGGATCGCGGCGTCGGCGAACAGCTCGGTAGAAAATTTTTCGCCCATGCGCGGGCCGACCATTTTGCCGTCGGGACCGCGGTCGTGGACCGGGACTTTGGTGTGATCGGACATGCCGCCGAACATCACACTCTCGCCGTGTTGGAAGGCGCGGAGCCACGAGGGCTGGCCGTTGTGCCATTTGCCGGTGCCGAAGGTGGTGTAGCCGTTTTCGCCGAGGAGCTCGCCCATGAGTTTTTCGCCGACGAGGGTCGCGGTGTTCATGGCGAACCACGTTTTTCCGGTGTGGAGCATGGCGCGGCTCGGGACGCAGACGGCCCCGCTGTTGCCGCCGAAGACGTAGTTGTTGCGGAAGCTGACGCCGGCCCGCGCGAGGCCGTCGATCACGGGAGTCTTGATGTGGGCGTTGCCGTGGGCGGCGATGGTGTCGGCGCGCTGGTCGTCGGCGAAGAGGAAGAGGATGTTGGGCTTCGACGGGCTCACCGCAGGTGTTCGGCCCTCCTTCGTCGAGGCTCCGGAGGGTGTCGTCGCCGCGGGTGCGACGGCAGCGAGCATGGCGGCGTGAAGCGAAAGCGCGGTGATGGCGAGGCTAAGGATGGATTTGAGGAAGGATTTCACGGGAGAAGGAAGACGCTGAAGCACGACTTCTCGCAAGCGCGGGTTCGGTCGAACGCGTCGATGGCGGTGGGTTGCGCGTGCCGCTCGACCCACTGAGGGCGCGCGTGAGTGAAGACGAAGCGGGGCGCCGTTTGCGGCGCCGATGATCGCGCTCGGCCTAAATATTCTGCTGCGCGCCGTCGAGGCCGGTCAACGTGCGCGGATTCCCGGCTCTTCGCGGCGCACGGTGAACCACAGGACGATGGCGGCGAGCGGGTGCAGCACGGCCAGCGCGGCGAAAATCCGCCCCGAGCCAAGCGTATCCATTAAGTGGCCGACATAGAGGTTGAAGAGCATCGCTCCGCTCGCGCCGAAGGCGCCAGCGATACCCCAGACGCTCCCGACATTGGCCGCCGGAAAAGTGTCGGCCACCACGACCCCGAGGTTGAACAGCCACGTCAGGCACACCGCACCGACCACGCTGAAGATGGCGAGGGTCGCAAACGGGTGCGGAAAAAGCGGCGTGAGTGCGCAAATGGGCGCGAACACCGCGGCGCCGGCGAGCGTCAGCTTGCGCGCGTGCAACGGCTCCGCTCCGCGGCGCACGAGTTTGTCCGAGAACATCGAACTGCCCACGCCGCCGAGATCCGCGGCCAGAAATGGAATCCAGCCGAGCAGGCCGATCTGCGCGAGCGTCAGCCCCGATCGCTCCTGGAGATAGCCGGGCAACCAGAAAAGGCAGAAATACCACACGGGATCGCTGATGAACCGGCTCAGCAGAATGCCCCACAGGCTGCGCGTGCGCCAAAGTTGCGGCCACGTGAACGCCGCGCGGGGATCGGCGTTGGCCCCCATTGCTGTCGCTGCGGGTTCGCCGACCGCGGGCGGATCGCGATACACGAGCCACCACACGCCGGCGAGCGCGAGCCCGATCACGCCTGGTACAAGGAACGCCGCGTGCCAGCCATGCTTCAGCGCCAGCCATGCGACGACGGGGGCCGCGATGATCGCGCCGACCGTGCTGCCGGCGGCGCAGATGCTGTTGGCCGTGGCGCGCAGCGCCGGCGGAAACCAAATGGTCACGACCCGCAACTGCGCGGGAAAACTCGTGGGTTCGGCCACGCCGAGCAGCCCGCGGAAGAAGGCGAGCTGGCCGAATGTTTTCGCGAAGGCGCCGCCCAAGCAGGCGCTCGACCACACCAGCATGCCGTAAAACATGATGCGCCCGGAACCGAACCGATCCACCAGCCAGCCTGCCCCGGCGTAGCAGCTCGCATAGCAGAATACGAAGACGTTGATGAGCGACGCATACCCGCGATCGTCGAGGCCGAACTCGGTCTTCAAGGTCGGTTTTAACACCGACACGATTTGACGGTCCACATAGTTGAGGACCATGGCGGCAAAGACCACGCCGAGAATCACCCAGCGCCGGCGTTCCGGACTCAACCATGGCGTGGCGGCGGGTTTCATGCGGTTGCTGCGGGTGCACTCGTCTCAGGCGAGGGCAACTGGGCGCCCTGCTGCAACAGGCGCTCGCGGATGGCGGCGAAGGGAACCTGGGCTGGATTAACGCCGCGCCGCGCCGCCTCCGCGGCGGCGACGCCGCCCGCTTGACCGATGGCCATCGCGATCGGACTGACCCGAAAAGCTGCCGCCGCCTCGTGCGTGGCGCTGATGCAGCGGCCGACGACCAATAGATTTTCCGGTCGCTCCACCATGAGACTGCGGAGCGGGATCTGGTAACGCGCGGAAGGCTGCAGGCGGGTTGTGGCGGTGGTTTCGGAGGAGGGGGCGTGGATGTCGATCGGGTATCCACCGAGTGCGATCGCGTCGTCGAAGGCCTGCGAGGTCATGATGTCGTCGGCCGTGATCTGGTAGAGGCCGGCGACGTGGCGGGTTTCCCGCACGCCGACCTTCGCGGCGGTGTCCATCCGCACCGCCGCAGCGAAGCCGGGAGCGTGTTGGCGCAGAAAGTGGAAAATCTGCGAACACTGCCGGCGGCCGATCATCTCGGCGCGGCTGAGTTGGAACGGATCGGTGGCGTTGAGGCCAACGATCCGCGACGTGTTGACGATGACCACGCCCGACACCGGTGTCTCGAAGAAGAGCACCTGATCGCGGGGCACGTCGATCTCGCCGCGCTCGCGGGCCGTTTTCCAGGCACCGAGGAATCCGGCCAGACTGAGACGCGGGGACGACGCGAGCCGCCGGAGCCCCTCGGCCTGGCCCACCGGCGACCAGAGAAAATCCTCGGGATGGCGGCGGGCGTAGTCGCGCACGGCAGCCGTGTCCACGTTGGCCAGTTTCAGATTCATCGTCATGGGCTGGGCCAGACCATCGGCGGTGCGGCCGTAGGTGAAGGCGACGCCGGCGCGCGCGGCGAGATCGGCGTCCCCAGTCGCATCGATGAAGATCTTGGCGCGGAGCGGCGTGAGTCCGGCCTTGTTGCAAATGACGACGGCCGCGAGGCGATGGTCGGCCAGCTCGGTCGCGGCCAGTTGGGTGTGGAAGAGGATTTCTCCGCCGGCCTCGGTCAGCATCGTTTCCAACTCGATCTTCAGCTCCTCGCTATCGAAGGGCGTGACCGTGCTGCAATAGGTCGTTGTGTCAGGGATGTGGCCGAGGCTGGCGCCGCGCGCCTGGAGGCGGCCGATCAATTCGTCGGGGATGCCGCGGACGACCTGTTCGCCACTGGGATTGTGGAAACTCATCATGGGGCC
>CAMATV010000270.1 GCA_945861235.1 Opitutus sp. GAS368 | reverse complement strand
TTGCGGATCGAGGATGCAGCGGTGAAGACTGCGGGGCCGTTTATCTTGCAACTCGGGGCGAAGGACAACGGGCAGTCCGTGAGCGTGGGCGGGGCGGGGGATTAGTTTGGAGCCGAATTGATTTCCGGCGGTGGTCGACGCAGGACGTTTACGGAGCCGGAGGTTATTTGTTCTTCAGCCAGACGACTCTGATTTCTTTTTCTACGGCCTTGAATTCGCGATCGGCGGTGATGAGTTCGGCCTGGCGAAGCTTGGCGAGCGCGGCGGCGAACGCGTCGGCGAGGGCGAGCGAGCCGGCGGCTTTGTAGGCGGCGGCCAACTCCGCAAGTTCGGCGTCGACGGGCACGACCTGCAGCGCGCCATGCGCGACGAGGAGCCGCACCGATTGCAAACCGGTTTCGCCCTGACGGCCTGAGACGCGATAGAGGGTCTCCGCCCAATTGACCGCCGAGATGAGCACGGGCCGATCCGCGGCGGCGGCACGGTGGAATAAGGCGCGCATCTCTTCGACGCCCGGCTCGCCAAACAGCATGGCAAGCAGGGCAGAAGCATCAAGCACCGTGGCCTTCATTTTCGTTTGTCCTCGGCGAGTTCGCGATCCTCGCGAGCGCGTTCGCGGTCGCGGTCCTCCAATAATTCCTGCACGGCGGATTTCTCGCCGGGTTTGAGCTTAAAAATTCCGCAGAAGGAATCGATGAACTCCTTGGTGAACGGCTGGACGACGATGCGGCCCTTTTCCTCGGTGAAATTCAACCGGGTGCCCGGCTTGATGCCGAATTTGCGGCGCAGGCGGGCAGGGACGACAACCTGGCCCTTCGACGTGACATAGGCGCTTTCGGTGATGGGAGACATGGCAGACCAAGGCAGCGAGTCCGTCGGAAGTAAGGCAATCGAAAATTAGTAAGACAAGACGAGCGGGGGCCGGGCGCAGCGCCGCGACGGATTGGAACGTCCGTGAAGGCGCTGACGGCCACGAGCACGACCGGGCAATGCGCTGAATCCCGGCGTGATCGACACCGCGATGTTGCGCTCGTGTTGGGCGGACGGTGCGGCGAGTTGTCCGAAGGCGGAGCAATGGGCGAAGACGGCGGCGCCGTTTATTTTGCAGCTCGGGGCGAAGGATAAGCGGAAGTCGGTGAGCGTGGGCGGGGGCGAGGATTGAGCCGCCTTCGTCCCGCAGTCGCGGGACTTCTGCGCGACGAGAGCGGCGACTTTGCATGGCGGCTCACCGGTCGGTGCGGCCTTTTTTCAAGTGACCGGCAATCCACGAGGGTTTGCGGCGGCAATCCACCACCGCCCAGACCCAAGCCTCAGCTCCCATGACGTCGTAGTAGACCGCAGAGGGAAAAGTTCGCGCAAGCAGACGATGCGAACCGAACACGACACGGTGAATGCCCGCATAGAACGCCAGCGAATCGATATCGGCGTAAAGCGAGTTGAGGAGGTAGTCGCCCAGTCCCGGCTGCTGGCCTTCATAGAACGCGTGGCCCGACCCAAGGTCGTGCTCCGCCAATGTGAGAATCTTAACTTGCACGGACTTTCCGGCGAATTCGCTCCTTGGCTTCCGACCAAGACGAGAATTTGGCTTTGCCTTCGGTGTGAAGTTTCCTGCGCCCGGCCAAGACTTCCTGATGCCATGCCGGCGACTCGAACTTCCCCTCCTGCTCGCGCAAGCTCGACCACACGCGCTCAATGACATCGAGTTTCTCGGACACGGACATTTTCCGCAGTGGCAGCGCCAATTGAGCCATGGAGCTAGATTTCCGAGGTGCGGTTGGTGGGTCAAGACAAGTCAAGGGATGGCATGCTCCTGCTGCGCGGACGGTGCGGGGAGTTATCCGAAAGCGGAAGCGTGGGCGAAGACGGCGGCGCCGTTTATTTTGAAACTCGGCGCGAAGGACAACGGGAAGTCCGTGAGCGTGGGTGGGGCGGAGGATTCGGGGTGAGGTGCGGGAGTGGCTGACGGCAGGCGTAAAGCCTGCCCCACACAGCGGAGCGGAGAGAGCGTGAGCAAGTTTTCGGCTTACGGGACTTCGTAAACCTCCACGAGCGCGATGCCGGTGGTGTCGTTGGCGCCACTGATCAGGGCGGTGTAGTTGCCGGGGGCGAGGGAGATCAACAGGGCGGAGTCCTTCGATCCCGGTGGCAGAGCAAAGGCACCGACGGTTGCGGACGTCGTGATAATTTCAAAAGCGTTGCTCGCTGAGCCCCAGTCGTCGTTTGTGGCCACGATAGTCCCGAGGGCCGTGGTGAGCGTGAGCACGGGATCGCCCAGAGCACTATTCACACCGAACGCCCGGAGCGCGGGTCCGATGCCACGAATCAGAAATTGGCGTGGTTTTTCGCCCTGCACAGAAATGCCGCCGATGGCGATACTCGCGCCGGTGCCCACAAAGGCGCGGCTGGAGAGATTGACGATGCGGTTGGAGTTGTCGTCGGCTTCGTAAACTTCAACAAGGGCGACTCCGGAGCCAGCCCCGGAATCGGTGAGCTGGACGGTATAGCTTCCTGACGGAAGCTGCGAGACGAGCGCGGCGTCGCGGAAGTTAGAGAGCGGAAAGGCGCTGACGGCGGGGACGAGGCCATTGGGGGTCGCTGAGCTGACGAAATCGTCGTTCGTGGCGATGGTTTTGCCTGCGGCGTCGAAGAGCGTGAGTTTCGGATTGGGCAGGAGCCCGGTGAGGCCGAAGGCGGAGAGCCCCGGGCCGATGCCGCGCACGAGGACGGTTTTGGTCGCCGCGCCGGTGATCACGAAGCCGGCGGTGAGGGTATTCTCGCCTGGGCCGGTGCCCGCGCGGGTGGCGATGTTCGTGAGCCGAGCACCACCATCAACTGTGAGCTGCACGGGAAGGCTGCGGGTGCTGCCGAGGCTGTTAGTGACGACCACGGTGTAGTCGCCGGCCGCCGCGGTGACCGCTGTGAGCGTGAGGGTGCGGCCTGTGCCGACCGGAGTTGAGCCCCGGAACCATTGGTAGGAGAAAGGAGCGGTGCCGGCGGCGGTGACGGACAGTGTCGCGGTGCGCCCCGTAGGTGCGGTCAGCGTGGCCGGAAGGCCCGTGAGGATCGGGGCGCTGGGCGCGACGACGATCCGGACTGGGGCGCTCGTTACCGAGCCGAGGCGGTTGGACACTGTGACCGTCGCGGTGTAGGTGCCGGAGATGGTGGTCGGGACGGTGACGACGGATTTACCGGAGTCGGCACCCGGGATCACCTCGTTCCATCTGTAGGTGAGCGGACCGGCACCGGCGGCGGTTACCGAGAGCGAAACGGGTGTGCCGGGCAGCACGCTGGTCGCCTCGGGACTCACAGAGACAATCACGGGGGCCTGAGTTTCTGGGGCGTTGGCAGCGACCAGCCGGACGAGATTAGGGCGTGCGACGCCGTCGAAAGTCGTGAATGGACCGGAGGCTAGCACGCCGCCGTCGCGCAGCGGAAACAGCGAGTTGATCGCACCGTTAGCTCCTGCGCGGGTGTCGAAGGAGGGGTCGCTTTGGGGAGTAACGTAGAAGGGAATGTCACTTATGGGATTGCTCTTATAGCGACGAATTTGTGCGAGAGTGTTTGACGGCGAGGTTCTGGTCGTAATCGCCACCCACGCTGCTTCGCCCTGGGCTAGGAGCAGGGTAGACGGCGACATACCACGGTAAGAAGGTAGCGATATTCGTAGAGCGTTTGGCCCACCATCGAGCCGCGCAATTTCGTTGATGTCCCACGAACCGCCATAAAACGCAGAGGCAAACACCACTCCGTTGCTTGATGATACAAGTTTCGAAATTAGTCCGTTTCGGAAAGTGGACGAGCTGAAGAGTGGAGTTGTATCTTCAACGACTCCTGATGCGTTTAGCCGCCTCACTCCAGCTGCTCCGCCCAGCACGGCAATTGTCCCGTTGGACAGTAGCCCAAAATCAGTGGTCGTTGCGCCTACAAACGAATTATCGGACGTGCCGTTGGCGGTAAGGCGGACAAGTTGGGTGCCAGAAAGGACGAGAATCTTTCCATCGGGCTGAAGTGCGATGCGGGTGATCGGTAGACTGGTCGCACTGCTCGCGGCGGCGAATGTCGGATCGACGCTGCCGTCGGCGTTGAGCCGGGCGAGATTGAGGCGGGCGAGGCCGTTGATGCTTTGAAAGACGCCCGCGACGAGCACGCGGCCGTCGGGTTGGAGCAGGAGTTGGCTGACGGTTCCGCCGGCGTTAAGGCCGACGCCGGGATTGAACGTCGGATCGAGGGAGCCATCGACGTTGAGGCGGGCCAGTGCGAAGGGCGAGACGCCCGGGGTGACGAAAAATTGAGAACCGCCGATGATCACTTTGCCGTCGGGTTGTTCGACGGCGGCGGTTACTCCTGCGGCAAAAATCAGCGTGGGGGTGAACGAAGGATCGACGATGGGGCCGGGTGCCGTGGTTGCCACAAACTGGAGGGTCGCGGCTGCACTGTTGGCAATGCCGAGGGCGTTGCTCACGGTTGCGCTGTAGCTGCCGGCTTGGGCGGATTGCACAGCGACGAGGAGCAGGCGGTCGCTGGTCTGGCCGACAAGCGGCTGGCCGTTGAAAAACCAGCGGTAGGCGAGCGGGGGTGATCCGGTGGCGGTGACGGCGAAGAGGACGTTGCTGCCCACGGCGTCGGTCAGGCTGCGCGGTGAGGTCGTGACGACGGGAGCGGCGGCGGCGGGGGCGGAGCGCACGATAATCCCATCCAAGCCAACGGCGACCACGGCGGCGTCACTGGCGGCCACGGCAGTCAAGATACCGGTGGTGCCGGAGGTGCGCGCGGTCCAAGCGGTGCCGGGCGCAGGCGTGGTGAGGATCGCGCCGCCGGTGCCGACGGCGATAAACTGGCCGTTGAAAAACGTGATGCCGCGCAGATAGGAGGTGGTGCCGCTCGCGAGGCTCGACCACGTGACGGCATCGGTGGAGGTGATCGCGTAGCCATCTTCGCCGACGGCGACGAAGGCGCGGCGACCATAGGCGACGCTTTCGACGAAGAAGCCGCCAGGGAGGACATTGGCCGCGTAGTCGGTCGTATCGATGGTCGTCCGCATGAGGCCATTGTCGCCCGTGATCACGAATTGGCCGTAAGCGTAGAGCAGGCCGCGCAAGCGATCCGT
>CAMATV010000269.1 GCA_945861235.1 Opitutus sp. GAS368 | reverse complement strand
TCGAAACCGGCGACGGTCCCGGCTGGGCGAATCCCGCCACCGGCACCTTCGACGATGCGCGCGTGATCGGTGCTGACGGACGCCGCTTCGGCCCGCTCCCGCGCGCCTGGTTGCGCTACCGCGGGCTCTACCGCCAGGGAGAGCGCGCCGTGATTTCCTATTCTGTCGGCGAGGCCGCCGTGCTCGAGAGCCACGACCTCGAGACGCTCGCTGGCCAACCCGTCTTCGTCCGCACCCTCAATGTCGGAAAATCCTCCCGTGATCTCGTCCTGCGCGTCGCCAACGCCGGCACTGCCGTCGCCGTCTCTGGCTCACGCGCCGTCACCACCGCAGCCGATGAGCGCTTCATCACTCTCCGTATCCCCGCCTCGGCCACGCCGCTCCGCCTCGCCGTGCACCTCGCAAAATCCGGCACCGACGCCGCGGCCCTCAACGCTCTCGCGAGCCGCGCCGCCGCGCCACGCGATCTCACGGCATTCACCCGCGGCAGCCCCGCGCGCTGGACCGAAAAAATCGAAACACCCATCGTGCGCAGCGCCGCGCAGGGCGCGTTTTCTTGGGAACGCTTCACCCTGCCGCAGTCGAATCCCTGGCGCGCCCGCATCCGCCCGAGCGGCCTCGACTTCACGCCCGACGGCAAGGCCGCGCTCCTCTGCACTTGGGACGGCGACGTATGGCGCATCGACGGTATCGATACGCCCGACGCCGCCGCCGTCACGTGGCGCCGCATCGCCTCGGGCTTGTTTCAACCGCTCGGCATCAAACTCCGGGGCGGCGAGATTTTCGTCACCTGCCGCGATCAGCTCGTCGTCTTGCGCGACCTCAACGGCGACGGCGAGACCGACTTCTACGAAAGCGTCAACAGCGACCACCAGGTCACCGATCATTTCCACGAATTCGCGATGGGCCTGCAGACCGACGCCGCCGGAAATTTCTACTACGCGAAGAGCGCCCGCCACGCCCGCACCGCACTCGTCCCCCAGCACGGCACCTTGCTCAAGATTTCCGCCGACGGCGCCACGACCGAAATTCTCGCGAACGGTTTCCGCGCTGCCAACGGGGTGTGCCTCAACCCCGATGGCTCGTTTTTCGTGACCGATCAGGAAGGGCACTGGATGCCGATGAACCGTATCAACCGAATCACCTCGCCGAAATTTTTCGGCAACATGTGGAGCGGGGGAGCACCCGCCGACACCGCCGACACCGCGATGGCGCCGCCGCTCCTCTGGGTCGACAAAGCCATCGACCGTTCGCCCGCCGAGCTGCTCTGGATCAACAGCGAGCGTTGGGGCCCTCTCAACGGCGCGCTGCTCAACCTCTCCTACGGCCAGGGCCGCATCGAAATCGTCCTCGCCGACGGCACCGGCGACTCCGCTCAAGGCGCGCTCTGCCGCCTGCCGATTCCGGATTTTCCCACCGGCATCATGCGCGGTCGCGTGCATCCCACCAACGGTCAGCTCTACCTCGCCGGCCTCTCCGCGTGGGCCACCTCGCAAACGGAGCAGGAGGGCGGCTTCTACCGCCTGCTTCCCACGGGTAAACCTGCCGCCCTACCCACGGCGTGGCACGTCATCCACGGCGGCATCGAACTCACCTTCAGCGAGCCGCTATCCAGCGCCACTGCCACCGAAGCCACGCGCTACGCCGTGAAAGTCTGGGACCTCAAACGCAGCGCCAACTACGGCAGCCCACGCGTCAACGAGCATGCACTCCCCGTCACCCGCGCCGAAGTCCTCGCCGACCCGCGCAAAATCCGCCTCACGATTCCGAAGCTCGCGCCCGCGCACGTCGTCGAAATCACCTGCCGCCTGCGCGACGCCACCGGCACCGAAGTGAGCCGCGTGCTCACGGGCACGATCCACCGCGTGCCGGGCACGCCATAATCTGCGCGAACGGCTGGCGTGGCTGGCAAGTACCCAGGTCTCGGGCCGCTGCGCCGCGACACATAAGAATATAACGCCCTCGTCCGACTCTGCGAGGGCAAGCTTCACCTCACGTTCAATGTCTCGGCCGCGCTCAACCGTGACATCACCCGCATCGTTTGGACGCTCGGCCGCACCGCCACCACGTTCGACGATCAAGCGTCCGATACCAACGTCCTTTGAACTCCGGACTTTTCGGTAGCCGCGAGCGCCAGCGAGTGGACGGATCACCCCTCGCTGGCGCTCGCGGCTACCCGGCAAATCAAAGTCTGAATCTTTTGGGCGATTGATATCAGCCGTGGCATGACGCTCTCGCCGCCAAGCGCCTGCTCGTGAGCCGCGTGGATCGCGACGGCACGCCGCGCAACGACGGTCGCCAGCCCGGCCACGAATTCATTCGGTCCTACGAGCTCGAGCATTGACCTTGCGCGGCGGCGCGGAGGCGCGCGGCGATTCGCAGCGCTCTGCGCTCTGCTCTTGGCTCTCGACTGAATTTCTACGGCTTACTAGATATTTTCAATTCTATGAATTCACGTCTGCCCTCAGATCCCGCCACGCTCGGCAGTTATCCGGCGCTGACCGTCTACCCCAAAATGCGCCCACCGCTCGATCCCGAGTTTATGCCCGCCGCGCTGTGGCATCGCGCCTACGCGGCCCTCGTGGCGCAGGATGCCGGCGCCCGCCCGTTCGCACTCGTGCTCGTGCGAACGGATGGCGCGGTGTTTCGCCATGATAGCCGCGTGTTGTCCGCAGGGCATCCGGCGGCGGCACTCACGCTGATCTATGCGGAGCGGTTGTTGAAATTTCTCCTCTGGATGAAGGGCGGTCCACAGGTGCTCGTGGCCGGTGCCGACGACATGGCCGCCGCGCTTGCGAAAATCTACAGCCCGACGGGCGCGCGGGCCTTCGATGACGCTTTCATGGGCGCGAAAATCTTTGGCCGCAGGTTTTCAGTCGAGGCCGCCTCCTTCGAAGCGCTGCCGGCGGCGGTCGAGACCAGTGTCGCGATGGGCCGGCATCTCGAGGGATGCCGCATCGGCTTCGACTTGGGCGGCAGCGATCGGAAGGCGGCGGCGCTCATCGATGGCAAGATCGTGTACTCCGAGGAGATCGCCTGGGACCCGTATTTCCAGGCGGATCCCCGTTATCACATCGAGGGGGTGCACGATTCCTTATTGCGCGCAGCGGCGCATTTGCCGCGCGTCGATGCGATCGGCGGCAGCGCGGCGGGGGTGTACGTGAACAACGAGGTGCGCGCAGCATCGCTGTTTCGCGGCGTGCCGGCGGACGCCTTTGAAACACACATCCGCCGGATGTTTTTCACCCTACAAGCGCGCTGGGGCGGCGTGCCGTTTGAGGTCGTGAACGACGGCGAAGTCACCGCCCTCGCCGGCGCAATGTCGATGAACGACAACGCCGTGCTCGGCGTCGCGATGGGCACGAGCTTGGCCGCGGGCTATGTGACACCCGCAGGTAACATCACGTCGTGGCTGAACGAGCTCGCCTTTGCCCCCATCGACTACCGACCCGACGCGCCGCGCGACGAGTGGTCAGGCGACAACGGGTGCGGCGCGCAGTATTTTTCGCAACAGGGCGTGGGCCGCCTCGCCAAACTTGCGGGCTTCGCCTTTCCCCCGACGCTGCCGCTGCCCGAACAGTTGCTCGAGGTGCAGCGCGCCATGCAGGCCGGCGACGCCCGCGCGCGGGCGATCTACGAATCGATCGGGATTTGCTTCGGCTATGCCATCGCGCACTACGCGGATTTCTACGCGGTGAGGAATCTGCTCGTGCTCGGACGCGTAACGTCGGGCGAGGGTGGCGAAATTATCCTCGAACGCGCGATGGCCGTCTTGCGTGCGGAATTTCCGGCACTGGCGGAATCGATCCAGTTACGAACTCTGGATGAGCACAACAAACGCCACGGTCAGGCGACTGCCGCCGCCAGTTTACCCGCCTTGCGCGCCCTACCTGCTACCAACGTCACGTGAGATTTTGACCATTCATTGTCGGCCGCCTGCTCGCAGGCGCTCCGCTGGGCCCTGCACTCGCCGTCACCGCGCGTTTCACCGCGAAGTAAATGCGGTTCATCGCGAACGCATTCATGTGGCTTACCACCCGTGTTTTCTCCCTTTCTTTTGGAGCGATTGGTTGGGTTGGGTGGCAGACTCGTTGCGGGGTCGGGCGCACTCTTTTCCCGCGAACGGGAAACCACCTGCTTGCCTAAGCCACCGCGATGCTTTCCGTTCCCTGCTCTCATTCTCCGTCCTGCTACCTATGAACCCTGCTCTCCCTGTATCTAAACTCGCAGCCGCTGGGTCGCCCCCGCCCAAAAAATCGAATTTAAAGTGGTTCTTGCTCGCCGGTATCGTCCTGTTGATCGGCCTCGGCGTCAGGGCCTACTTAAAGAAAAAGACCGATGGCCAAACCGTGATCGTCACCACAGAGAAAGCCATCACGAAGACCATCATGCAGATCGTCTCGGCCACCGGTAAGGTGCAACCTGAGGTCGAGGTCAAAATCGCCCCGGAAGTGTCCGGCGAAGTCGTCAAATTACCCTTCCGCGAGGGTGCAGTCGTCAAAAAGGGTGACCTACTGCTCAGTATCAAACCGGACGTCTATCAGGCCCAAGTGGAACAACAGCAGGCCAGCCTCGTCGCCGCCCGCACCGGTGTGGTCCTCAGCAAAGCGCAGCTCCTCAAGTCCAAAGACGACCTCAAGCGTGCCGAGGATCTTTATAGCAAGAAACTCGTCTCGGATTCGGATATCCTCAGCTCGCGGACTACCCTCGAAGTGGCCCAAGCCAACTACGAAAATGCCCAAGCCACGGTGCTCCGGACCGAAGGTGCCCTCAACCAAGTCCGCGACCAACTCACCAAAACCATCGTCTACGCACCGATCGACGGCAAGGTCAGCTCCCTGAGCACCGAACTCGGCGAACGCGTCGCCGGCACCGGATCCTACGGCGGCGCCGAAGTCATGCGCGTGGCCGACCTGTCCAACATGGAGGTGCGCGTAAACATCAACGAAAACGACATCATTAACGTTAAGGTCGGCGACAAGGCCAAGGTCGCGATCGACGCCTTCCCAGCCCGCAAGTTCGACGCGATCGTCAAGGAAATCGGCTCAGCCGCCAAAGTGACCGGGATGAATACGCAGGACGAAGTGACCAACTTTCTGGTTAAGATCCGCAT